>JAWVYF010000026.1:0-16846 GCA_033722845.1 Anderseniella sp.
ATTCAGGCCGCCACCGATTACATCGCAAGCCGCGTCCGCTAGGCCGCCTCAGCCGCGCCCGTGCGGCTGCCAGTAGTCCAGATCGGGCCCGACCGCGATAATACCGGTCGGGTTCACGCTTTCATGGCTGGCATAATAATGGCCCCGGATGTGCGTCAGGTTCACCGTGTCTGCCACACCCGGCATCTGGTAGATTTCGCGCGTGTACGCCCACAGGTTCGGATAGTCGATCACCCGCGCCCGGTTGCACTTGAAATGACCGTGGTAGACCGGATCGAACCGGATCAATGTCGGAAACGCACGCACATCGGCTTCGGTAAACTCATCACCCGCCAGCCAGCGCTGCCGTGACAATCGCTCTTCCATCCAGTCCATCGTGTCGAACAGCGGATAGACCGCCTTTTCATACGCTGCTTGAGTGGTTGCGAAACCCGACTTGTAAACGCCATTGTTGAACGTGTCGTACACACGCTCGTTCACCGCATCAATCTCTGCCCGCAAGGCGTCCGGATAATAGTCACCCGGTTTGGCGCCGACGCCGTCGAAGCCCGAGTTGAACATTCTGATGATCTCTGAGCTTTCGTTAGAGACAATCTTCCGCGTCTGCTTGTCCAGCAGCACCGGCACCGTCACCCGGCCCGTATAACCCGCCATGGCAGCTGCATACACATCGCGCAAATGCCGCGCGCCGAACACCGGGTCGGCCACCACGCCGTCGCCGTCATCAAAGCTCCAGCCATCATCGCCCATATACCAGTTCACCACCGAGACGGAGATCATCTCCTCCAGCCCTTTCAGCGCCCGCATGATCAGCGTCCGGTGCGCCCACGGGCAGGCCAGCGACACGTACAAATGATAGCGTCCGGCTTCCGGCGGATACTCTCCACCCGGCTTCACCCAATCGCGGAAGCTTGATTCCTTGCGCTTGAAGTCACCTTCCTTTGCCAGCTCTGCCAATGACTGCGTGTGCCACTCGCCATCAATCATCACACCCATGAAAACGCTCTCCGCTTGCAATTGTCATGCACCGGTACATAGTGATCCTTCCCGTCACTCACCAGTCAAACCCTGCCCGAGTTCCATGACCGATCGTTACGCCCACTACGAAGCCCTCAAGTTCAACCGCCCCGACGACGGCATTCTTGAAGTCATCCTGTCTGCGCCGGAAAAACTCAACGCGCTCGATAGCACAGGACACCGCGAGCTGGCCGAGGTGTGGCGCGACATCGACCGCGATCCCGACACCCGCGCCGTGCTGTTGCGTGGCGATGGCGGCAACCTGTCGGCCGGCGGCGACCTCGCCATGGTGCGCGAGATGACGCAAGATTTCGAAACCCGCGCCCGGGTCTGGAAGGAAGCATCCGACCTCATCTACAACGTGATAAACTGCGCCAAGCCCACTGTCGCCGCGCTGGAAGGTGCCAGCGTCGGCGCAGGCCTCGCCGCCGCCATGGTGTGCGACATCACCGTGGCCGGGCGCACCGCGCGCATCATCGACGGCCACACCCGCCTCGGCGTGGCAGCCGGCGACCATGCGGCAATCGTCTGGCCGCTGCTGGTTGGCATGGCCAAGGCCAAATACTATCTCATGCTGTGCGAACCGCTGAACGGCGAAGAGGCCGAGCGCATCGGGCTGGTTTCGCTATGTGCCGACGACGACAAGGTCCACGACGAAGCCCTCAACGTCTGCCGCAAGCTGGCCCGTGGTGCGCCCACCGCCATCCGCTGGACCAAGCACTCGCTCAACAACTGGCTGCGCATGGCAGGCCCCACCTTCGACGCCTCGCTGGCGCTGGAGTTCATGGGCTTCTCCGGGCCGGAAGTACGCGAAGGGCTGGACTCCCTGAAGGAAAAACGCAAACCGGACTTCCCAAAGTCATCCCCCTTCTGACCCCGCTCGCGCCATCAATCCGGAGACCACCTCGTGAAGACCGATCATTTGCGTGAAGACATGCAGCAATGGCGGCGTGACTTTCACGCCCACCCGGAGCTGGGCTTCGATGAACACCGCACCAGCGCCCGCGTGGCAGAGCTGCTTGAGCAGTTTGGTCTCGACGTCCACACCGGCATTGGCGGCACCGGTGTCGTAGGCATTCTGCAACGGGGCAACGGCACCCGCGCCATCGGCCTGCGCGCCGACATGGATGCCCTGCCGATCCACGAGATCAACGACATCGCCCACAAGTCCACCCGTGATGGCGTCATGCATGCCTGCGGCCACGACGGCCACACCACCATGCTGCTCGGCGCGGCAAGGCACCTGGCCGAACACGGCGATTTCTCGGGCCGCGCCGTGTTCATTTTCCAGCCGGCAGAAGAACACGGCAAGGGTGGCCCGGCCATGATCGCAGACGGGCTGTTCGACCGCTTCCCGGTGGACGAGGTCTACGGCATGCACAACATGCCCGGCATGGAGGTCGGCCACTTCGCCCTGCGCACCGGCGAGATCATGGCCAGCGAAGCGCTGTTCGAAATCCATATCGAAGGCCAGGGCGGCCACGCCGCCATGCCGCACAAGGGTGTCGACGCCATCACCGTGGGCGCAGAAATCGTCACGGCCCTGCAGACCATCGTCTCGCGCAAGCTGAACCCCGGACAAAACGGCGTTGTCTCGGTCACCGAGTTCCTCACCGACGGACAGCGCAACGTGCTGCCCGGTCACGCCACCCTGAAGGGAGACGCCCGCGCACTCAACCGCGAGGTGAACGCAAACATCGAAAAGTTCATGCGCCAGATCGTCGACGGCATCTGCGCGGCTCACGGCGTGAAAGCAAAGGTCAGCTACGAGACCGTGTTCGAGGTCACCGTCAACGCGCCCCGGCCCACGGCAAGCGCGCTTGAGTGCGCAGCGGCCGTCGCCGGCACCAGCAATGTGGACGGCGACTGCCCGCCCATAATGGGTTCGGAGGATTTCGCCCACATGGCGCTGGCACGGCCCGGCTGCTTCCTGTTTGCCGGCAATGGCACGGCCGGTTCCAACGCCCAGCCGCTGCATTCGGCCGACTATGATTTCAATGACGACCTGCTCGTGCCCGGCTCATCCTTCTGGGTGCAACTGGTCGAACAGGAACTCAAAGGTTGAGGGGGCTGAAATGTTTGAAACGCGCATGGATGAACTCCGCCGCCGGATGGGTGAAGCCGGTATCGACGTGGCCCTTATCACCGATGATGACAACGTCTACTACCTCACCGGCTACTACGACTACCTGCACATGGAGTTTGGCCGGCCGACCATCCTCGTTGTGCCACGCGACGGCAAGTCCCTCTTGATTACCCCGACCATCGACGTGGTGGTGGCGCGCAAGTCCGCCCGCGTCGACCGGGTTGCCGCCTGGAACGACGGCGCCGGCAACGAATGGCGCGAAGAACTGCCTGCCGCTGTGCGCGATGCCGGCACCGTTGCCATCGAGCCCGGCCACATGCCGCCCGTCGTACGTGCGTATGTCGATGACCTGGTGGACAAGGGCAAGCTCACCAGCATCACCCCCGTTCTGGCCGCCATGCGCATGATCAAGTCGGCACCGGAGCTTCAGCTTGCCCGCCACGCCGGAGAGGTTGCTGGTGCGATGATGCAGGCCGGCCGCGAGACCATTGCCGATGGCGTGCCGGAGTACGAGGTCGCCATTGCCACATCGCAAGCCGGCACCCGCAAGGCAGCCGAATTGCTTGCAGCGCACTATGATGATGCCGACATGTCGCCCAACACCCACTTCCTGCAGATCATGGCGTCGGGCAGCGACATCATCAAAACCCATCACCGCGCATCCACCCGCATCATGCGCCGGGGCGAGCCGGTGTTCCTGTGCTTTTGCGGCATGACCAACTTCCATCGCTTCAAGCTGGGCTTCGACCGCACCTTCTGGATCGGTGAAATCAGCGATCCCGAACAGGAGCGTCTCTACAATGTCGCCGTAAACAGCCAGAAGGCAGCACTGGCCGCCCTCAGGCCCGGCGTCACCGCAGAGAGTGTTCACGCAGCTTACGCCGAGGTGATCCAGCAGGCCGGGTTCGACTATCCGTTCCGCTGTGGCCGCGCCACCGGATTCAGCTTTCTTGAACACCCGCAACTGGTCACTGGCGACACCACCATCCTGCAACCCGGCATGGTGCTGGCCGTTGACGGTTCAGTAGCGACAGACACCTTCCGCGCACAGGTCGGCGACAGCTTCATCGTCACTGAAGACGGCTACGAGCAGATCACCCATCATCCCAAATCAGTGGTCGACATGATCCTGTAAGAGAAGGGCTTTCGTAATGTTTCAAAGTGGCCAGCAGGTCAGGTCAAAAGACTGGAACCCCGAACTCGGCAGCGGGCGCCATCACCGGGCACGGCTCGGCTTCATTCTCATGTCGACCGACCTTGCCGCAGAAGCCGACTTCTTCGACATGGCGCCCGAGGGCGTGGCAGTGCACATCACCCGGCTCAAGACTGATGACTACACCACGGCAGAAACGCTCTCGCGACACATCGAACACATGGCCGATGCAGCCTCGCGCATCCAGCCGGATACCAGACCGGACGTGATCAGCTACAGCTGCACCAGCGGTTCCATCGTCATTGGTGAACAACGCATCTACGAAGAAATCCGTAAAGGCGCACCTTGGGCCAAGCCGATGTGCCTTGTGACCGGCGTCGTTGACGCCTTGCGCGAACTGGGCGCAAAGAAGCTCGTTGTCGGCACACCCTATCTCGACGAAATCAATACCGCCGAAGCCGAGTTTCTCGTGGCCAAGGGGTTCGATGTCCTCGACATCCAGGGGCTCAACCTCACCACCGGTATCGAGTTCGGCCAGGTCACGCCGGCTTTCTGGAAAAAGTTTGCGCTTGCCATCGACAGGCCGGAGGCGGACGCCATCTTCCTGTCGTGCGGCGGCATTCGTTCGCTGGAAGTGGTCGAAGAGATCGAGCAGGCAACCGGCAAGCCGGTCATCACCTCCAACCAGGCCCAGTTCTGGAGTTGCCTGCGCCGCGCCGGCATCGGCGACCAGATCAAGGGGTTCGGCCAGATCTTCTCAAGGCCCGGCAGCGCCATCGAAGGCTGACAATCACCCGCCCGCACTTGCCCCGCGCCGCCTGGCTATCGCACGGCCGATCTTGCTGCTTTGCGCCACCATGATGCCTGACCCGGCAATCAACGCCATGCCGGTCACCGTCACGCCATCAGGCACATCAGCGAAAAACAGCAAGCCCCAGACAGTCGCCGCAACAATCTCCGCATAGGTGAACGGCGCGAGCGCCGGTGCCGATGCGCGCTTGAAGGCATTGATAAGCAGCAGGTGTGCACCCGCGTTCACAGCCCCCATCACCAGAAGGATCAGCGCCTGCCTTGCCGTGACGGGTTGCCACCACGAAATCGCAAACGGCAGGATCAACGCCAGCGCAACAAGCGCCATGAACGTGTTTGAGACAAGTGCCGGAGCTGCGTTGGCAACCTTGCGGGTCAGCATGATGTGCAGTGCATAGAACACGCCAGTCGCCAGTGCAGCCCACGTACCGGCATTCAGCGCACCAAGGTCTGGCCGCATCACAATCAGCACACCGGCAAAGCCTCCGGCCACGCCGAACCAGACAGCGGGCCCGCCACGCTCGCCCAGCACCCACGGCGACAGTGCCGCCACCAGAAACGGATAGATGTAGAGCAGCGACACCACATTGGCGAGCGGCAGGAACATGACTGCATAAACGAAGGTGAGCGTCGCACCCAGAATGAGTACGGCCCGGGCAAACTGCGCACTCCATTGCGGTGGCGCAAACACCTGCCCGCCGTACTTCCACAGCGCCAGCGGCATCAGCACCAGCAGGTAGCCCGTGTAGCGGCCGGCAGTCATCATCGCTATGTTCAGCTCTGATGACATCAGCTTCAAGAGCGCCCCCGAAAGGCTGGCCGTCGACAGGCCCGCGACCAGCAGCATGACCGCCGGTACGATGCTTGCCAGCGGCGCTTCTGCCTCGGGGTGGGTTGTCGTCATTGTTCTCGTGCTTGTGCCAGCGCCTTGGGCAGCGCCTGTTCGAAAACGTCCAGATCGTCTTCGCGGCCCGCCGACACACGGATGCAGCGGTTCAACGGAGCTACACCCGGCATCCGCACGAACACGCCCTGTTGCAGCAGGCTGTCCATCACCGCCTTGGCAAACGCCCCGTCCTGCCCGCAATCGATAGCAACGAAGTTGGTGGCAGATGGCAGCACGTCCAGATGATTTTCGTGCGCAATACGCTCAATCTCGTTGCGTGCTGCGTGCACCCTGACCACCACCGTATTGAGCCAGTCCTCGTCGGCAAGTGCTGCTTCGGCAGCCACCTGGGCCATGCGGTTGACGCCGAAATGATTGCGGATCTTGTCGTATGCCTTGATCACCTGCGCCTCGCCGATCACGTAGCCCACCCGCAAGCCCGCCAGCCCGTAGGCCTTCGAGAACGTGCGGAAGCGCAGCACCTGCGGGTTGTGTGGATCGAGGTCCGGCAGCGTACCGGCAGGGGCGAATTCGCCATAAGCCTCATCGAGGCACAGCACAACGCCCTCCGGCAGGTCATCAATCATCGCCTGAAGGTCGCTTGCGCGCCACCAGGTACCCATCGGGTTGTCCGGGTTTGCCAGATAAATCATCCGCGCGCCTTCACGTCTCGCAAGGTCCAGCAGCGAGGCCGGGTCTTCCCGGTCGTCTACGTAAGGCACGGTGACGATCTCGCCTCCTGCGCCCGCCACCTGATAGTTGAACGTCGGATACGCCCCGGCAGACGTTGCCACCTTGTCACCCGGATTGACGAACAACCGCGCCGTTGTCCCGAACAGTCCGTCAATGCCCTCGCCGACGCAGATATTGTCCGGCGACACACCATGCCACGCCGCCAGCGCCTGTTTCAGACTGTGGTTTTCCGGATCGCAGTACTGCCACATCTCAGGTGCCGCATCCCGCATCGCCGCAATCACCTTGTCGGAGGGGCCAAACACGCTTTCATTGGCCCCGATGCGCGCCTTGAACGCAGCACCCCTTGCACGTTCCTGCGCCTCCGGCCCGACGAACGGCACGGTGGACGGAAGCTCTGCCGTCAGCAGCGAAAGCGGTGGACGCATCATCTGGTTTATCCCTTCAACAAACGCGCTGGCGAACGGGCGCTTGCTTCACTAGTGTTTGCTCCAAGATGCCACCGATTGAGCGCATACACCACATGCTTGAAGCGCGCGCCGCCCATGCGCCAGATGCAATCGCGCTGGCCGACACCGGCAGTGGCTCTCTCACCTATGCCCAGCTGCTTGACGCCGCCCGCACGGGCGCCCGGCAGCTGAGCGAAACCGGCCTCAAACCCGGCCACCGCCTCATGCTGGTGTGCGAAAACTGCAACGCGCTGGCCGTGCTGCTGATGGCGGCCAGCATGTGCGATGCCTGGTCGGTCCCGGTCAACGCGCGCCTGTCGGCCGAAGAGATCAACCGCATCCGCGCCCACGCCCGCCCCGCCATGACGATCTATACCCACGAGGTCTCGCCAGACGCCAACACCCACGCCGATGCCGCTGATGCCTCGCACATCGCGCTCGCCGGCTTCAACCTCAAGATCACGCTCCACGACGGCACGACCCCGGAACCGGTCAACCGCGCAGCACAAGACCAGGTCGCCACCCTGCTCTACACCACGGGCACCACCGGCGAGCCCAAGGGCGTCATGCTGACCCACGCCAACCTGATCTATGGCGGCACCCAGTCTGCCGCCCATCGCGGCATCACCGCTCAAGACCACCTCTACGCCGTCCTGCCGCTCACCCACGTGTTCGGCCTCGCCTCCGCCCTGATGGCTGTCATCGCCGCCGGGGCCACCACCGAACTCGTCGCCCGCTTCGACAAGGCGGCCACACTGGAGGCGCTGAAGGAACGCGTCTCGATCTTCCCCGCCGTGCCGCAGCTCCATGCCATGCTGATGGCCCACGCCCGCGAGCAGGGCCTCAAGACCCTGCCCACCAAACGGCTGAAATACATCTCATCCGGCGGCGCACCGCTCGACCTGGAATGGAAGAACAAGGTTGAAGCCTTTTTCGGCCTGCAGATGTGCAACGGCTACGGCCTCACCGAAACCACCGCAGGCATCGCCGCCACACGCCCCGGCAGCCCTCGCGACGACACCTCCGTCGGCCCACCGCTTGATGGCAGCCTGGTGCGCATCGACAACCCCAACGAAGACGGCATCGGCGAAATCGCGGTGCATGGACCCGCCGTCATGAAGGGCTACTACCGCAACCCGGAAGAGACCGCGAAGGTGCTCTCATCCGATGACTGGTTCTCCACCGGCGATCTCGGCTTCATCGACGCCGCCGGCAACGTTCACGTGACCGGCCGCAAGAAGGAGCTGATCATCCGCTCCGGGTTCAACGTTTACCCGCTGGAAGTGGAAGCCGCCCTCAACCAGCACCCGGACGTGGTGCATGCGGCAGTCATCGGCTTGGCCCGCGACGGCAACGAAGAGATCGTCGCCTTCGTGCATCCGGCAACCGGCACGGACCTGACGCCCGATATGCTCAAGGCGCATCTGAAAGACCGGCTTGCGCCCTACAAGCACCCGACCCGCTGGGTGTTCTCGCAACACCTGCCTGCCGCGCCCTCCGGCAAGATCCTCAAGGCCAGGCTGGCGCAAGTCTTCGCCACCGAGATCCACAAGATCAAAGGTGATTCATAGAGCAATGCCAGGAAAAGTGGGGACCGGTTTTCCGTCCGGCATTGCGACCAAACAATCAATGCCAGGAAAAGCGTCAGTCCCCGCGAAGGCGGGGATCAAACCGGTTTTCCGTCCGGCATTGCGATCAACTAACGTGGCCAGACCACTTTCCGCTTGCCCTTGAACGCAGCAATGCCCTCATGCGCTTCCGGACTGCCCAGCGACCTGGCAATCGACACCGCCTCTCGCTCAAGCTGGTCTTCAAGGTGGGGGTGGGATGCGGCGTGCGTCAGCGCCTTGATGCCAGCAAGCGACTGCGGCGGCCCTTCAGCCAGCCGTGCAGCCAGCGCCTGGGCCTCGGCCATCACCGCACCCGGCTCAACCAGCCGGTTCACCACGCCAGCCTGATACAGCCGCTCCATCGGGACCCGGTCCCCGGTCAGCATCATTTCCGTGGCCAGCTGGCGCGGCAGACTTTGCGCCAGGAACTCACTCATGCCGCCATCAGGCGTCAGGCCGATCTTCACATACGCCGCCATGGCAAACGCATCGCGCGCCGCCACCACCAGGTCACACGCCAGCATCATCGACAGCCCTGCCCCGGCAGCTCCCCCTTCGACAGCGGCAATGACCGGCACCGGCACCGTCCTGATGCGGCGGATCATGTCGTTGAGCCGGTCCACACCGGAGCGCCGGAACTCTTCGGTACCCTTGGCGCGTTCTTCCAGCCCGTCCATGTCGCCACCGGCACAGAAAAACCCGTCAGCCCCCGTCAGCACAATGGCCCCGCAATCCCGCGAACCAAGGTCATCCAGCAACTGCGCAAACGCATCGTAAAACTCAAACGACAGCGAGTTGCGCCGGCCCGGATTGGAGTTGACCACCGTGATGACACGGCCCTCTTGCGAGCTGATCAGCTGGCCCGGCATCGGCTCAGAACACCTCGATCAGGCCGGCAGCGCCCTGCCCGCCACCAATGCACATGGTGACGACAGCGTGCCTGATGCCACGCCGCTTGCCTTCCAGCAGCACATGGCCCACCTGCCGCGCGCCGGTCATGCCATAGGGGTGGCCAATGGCGATGGAGCCGCCGTTCACATTGAGGATCTCCGACGGAATGCCCAGCTTGTCGCGGCAATAGACCACCTGGCTCGCGAACGCCTCGTTCAGCTCCCACAGGTCGATATCGTCCATCTTCTTGCCCGCTCGTTCCAGCAGGCGAGGAATGGCAAACACCGGCCCGATGCCCATCTCGTCCGGCTCGCAACCTGCCACGGTAAATCCACGGAACGCGCCCAGCGGCTCAAGCCCGCGCTTTTCTGCTTCCTTGGCTTCCATCAGTACAAGTGCCGCCGCCCCGTCCGACAGTTGCGAAGCGTTGCCGGCGGTAATGAACTTGTCCGCACCCCGCACCGGCTCCAGCCCCTGCAGGCCCTCCAGCGTGGTGGAGGGCCGGTTGCATTCGTCCTTGTCTACCGTCACCTCGTGGGTGGAAACCTGGCCGGTCTCCTTGTCTTTCATGCCCATCGTCGTGGTCACCGAAATGATCTCGTCGGCAAACTTGCCCGCTGCCTGCGCCTCGGCCGTGCGTTGCTGCGAAGATAGCGCGTACTCATCCTGCATTTCGCGCGTCACGCCATAGCGCTCGGCCACAATGTCAGCCGTATCGATCATCGCCATGTAGACTTCCGGCTTGTGCTCGTTGAGCCAGGCTTCACGCTCGGCCCCCTGGCTCGCCGCTGCCTGCACCTGGCTGATGCACTCGATGCCACCGGCCAGCATGGCCGGCGTGCCTTCCTCGACAATGCGGTGCGCGGCCAGCGCCACAGCCTGCAGGCCCGATGAACAGAACCGGTTGATGGTCATGCCGCAGGTGGTCACCGGCAACCCGGCCCGGATGGCGATCTGCCGGGCAATGTTCGATCCCGTCACCCCTTCAGGAAAACCGCACCCGATGATGCAGTCCTCAATCAGGCCAGCATCAACGCCTGAGCGCTCAACCGCAGCGGCAGCAGCCGCACCCCCCAGCGTTGCGCCATGGGTCATGTTGAACGAACCGCGAAACGCCTTGCCGATTGGCGTGCGGGCAGTGGAAACGATAACGGCTTCACGCATGGTCAGGCGTCCTTCTTGTTCAGGCTGTCAAAGGTTTCACCCTTCTCCACCAGATCCACCAGCAGCTGCGCCGGCTTCCAGAACCGGGCATCTTCCTTCTCGAACTTGCGGATCGACGCCAGCACCTTTTTCAGTCCCAGCATGTCGGCATACTTCATCGGGCCGCCCCGCCAGCGCGGATGGCCGTAACCGGTGAGCTGCACGATATCGATATCCACGGGGCGAAGCGCGATGCCTTCTTCGAGCACCTTCGCACCTTCGTTGATCATTGCAGCCATGTAGCGCTCCATGATCTCATCGGCAGAGAAGGAACGCGGCTCGATGCCCTTTTCCTTGCGAACATCCTCGATGATCTTGAGCACTTCCGGATCATGCTCTCCGCGGCGCGCTCCATCCTTGTAGATGTACACACCGCGTCCGGTCTTCTGCCCAAACCGGTCCTTCTCGCAAATCCGGTCCAGCCAGTCGGCTGCGTAGCGCTCTTCCGGGTTGCGCGTTGCTGCCTTGCGCTTGCGCGTCATCCAGCCGATGTCCAGTCCGGCAAGGTCCGACATGGCAAACGGCCCCATCGGATAACCGAACCCGACGACAGCCTGATCCACTTCGTAGGGGGTCGCGCCGTCCTCCACCAGCATTTGCGCCACGCGCAGATATTTGCCGAGTATGCGGTTGCCGATGAACCCGTCACATACGCCGGCCCGCACGCCCACCTTCCTGGCGCGCTTGGCAATGTCGAAGGCCGTTGCCACGACGTCCGGATGGGTCTTGTCTGCCACCACGATTTCAAGCAACCGCATGATGTTGGCCGGCGAGAAGAAGTGCATGCCAATCACGTCTTCCGGCCGCTTCGTCATGGCGGCGATTTCGTTGATGTCCAGGTACGATGTATTCGTTGCCAGTACCGCACCGTCCTTGCAGATGGCATCGAGCTGCGTGAACACATCCTTCTTCACGTCCATGCTTTCAAACACCGCTTCGATAACCAGGTCGCAGTCGGCAAGCTTCTGCATGTCGGTGGTGCCGGAATAGAGATTCTCCAGCATCCAGTCGCGCTTTTCTTCGGTCAGCTTGCCCCGGTCAATGCCGCCTTGCAGCGTCTTCTCCACCCTGCCACGCCCGGCCTCGATCGACTTGTCGTCGCGCTCCACCATCACGACGGGGATACCGGCATTCATCATCGCCAGCGTGATACCGGAGCCCATCGTGCCACCGCCAATAACGCCGATCTTTTCGACCTTGCGCGCCGTACCGTCTTTCAGTTCCGGCACCTTGCCCACAGCACGTTCACCGAAGAACGCATGGATCAGTGCCTCGCGCTGCGGCGTCTTCATCAGGTCCTGAAACAGCTGCCGCTCGATCTTCATGCCCTCGTCGAAGTCCTTGGCATAGACCGCAGCAAGGATCGCATCGATGCTGACCACCGGAGACAACTGGCCGCGGGCCTTCTTTTTCGCCGCATCCCTCAGCCGGTCAAACAGTTCCTTGTCCTTCTTGGCCTCTTCGATCTTGTCGGTAATATCTCGCGTCGGGCGCGGCCCCTGATCATTGCCAAGCAGCAGCCGGGCAAAGCCGACCCCGGCCTCGGTTGGCGATTCAGCCTTGGCGTCCACATGATCGACGAGACCGGCTTCCTGTGCTTCCATCGCGCCCACATGCCGGCCTGACGTAATCATCTCGGCAGCCATCTCGACTCCTGCCAAACGCGGTGTGCGCTGGGTGCCGCCAGCTCCCGGCAGGATGCCCAGGTTCACTTCCGGCAACCCTACCTTCGCGCCCTTCAGCGCGACCCGGTAATGACAACCCAACGCCACTTCAAAACCGCCGCCAAGGGCCGTGCCGTGTAGCGCTGCAACCACCGGCTTCTCACTGGCTTCGATCACGTTGGTGATGTGCGGCAGTTGGGGGTCGGCCAATGGCTTGCCAAATTCCTTGATGTCGGCGCCTGCGATGAACGTCCGGCCGGCCCCGACGATCACAGCCGCCTTCGCCTTGCTATCGCCCTGGAACCGCTCAACCGACTTCAACAGGCCTTCGCGCACTGCATGGGACAACGCGTTGACCGGGGGGTTGTCGATGGTGATGACGGCGACTTCGCCATCAAGCGCATAGCTGACTGGGGATGCCATTGAAACTCCTGTTCGAGAAACCAACGTCGATGGATGGAATGTGGCGGCACATTAGCCAGCACGCCGCAGCCGTGCAATGGACCCTGGCCTTGTATTATCCTGCCGCCAGCATCACGCCCCGCCGCCATGCCGCTTTGACAACCCAGAACGTCTTTTGCAGGCCTCGACGCAAGCCGTCAAAATGAGCTAGCGTCATGGTTCGCGATTGTCATATTCCGGAGACTGACAACACATGCAGTACCACGCACCGGCATCCACCAGCGAAGCCGTCAAACTGCTCGCAGGCAGCAAGGGCAAGACCTTTATCCTTGCCGGCGGCACTGATCTTCTGGTCCGCATGAGGGGCGGCTATACCGAACCCGACACCGTCATCGACATCAAGCGCATCGGGACCCTGAAAAAGATTTCCCGTGCCGGCAAGGGCTGGCGCATTGGCGCGGCCGTCTCAGCCGCCGAGATGGGCGAGGACGCCGCCTTGAGCAAGGCATGGCCCGGCGTGGTCGAGGCCGCCAACCTGATCGGCTCAACCCAGATCCAGGGCCGCGCAACCATTGCGGGCAATCTGTGCAACGCCTCACCTGCAGCCGACAGCGTGCCGGCCATGGCAGCCGCTGGTGCGAAGGCCGTGATTGCAGGTCCGGGAGGCAAACGCAGAATCCCGGTAGAAAATCTGGTGAAAGGTCCGGGCAAGAACGGGTTGAAAAAAGCAGAATTTGTTGAGGCAATAGAGCTACCTGAGAAGAAGAAACGAACAGGCGATGCCTACCTGCGCTTTATTCCGCGCACCGAAATGGACATCGCCGTGGTAGGCGTCGGTGTGTGCCTGACCCTTGATTCAAAAGGAAAATGTACCGCTGCCAAGGTTGCGCTGGGCGCTGTGGCACCGACCGTCATTGTGTCCAGCAAGGCGGCCAAGGCGCTCGTCGGCACCACCATAGACGAGGCAGCTTTGCAAGCGTTTTCAAAGGCTTGCGAGCAGGAAGCAAAGCCCATTGACGACAAGCGCGGCACCCGCGAGTTCCGCAAGCACATCGCCGGCGTTCTGGCCCGGCGCGCCGCCATCATCGCGCGCGACCGTGCGAAGGAGAAAGCTTAAATGTTTCAGATACATGTACGTACTTCAATCAACGGTGACGACACCGAATTCTCGTGCGAAGCAGACGAAACCCTGCTCGATGTCCTGCGCGACCGGTTGGGCCTCACCGGCACCAAGGAAGGCTGCGGAACCGGCGATTGCGGGGCCTGTTCGGTCCTCGTCGATGGCCGTCTGGTGTGCGCCTGCCTGATGCTCGGCGCCGAGGCTGAAGGCGTCGAGATCGAAACCATTGAGGGAATGGCGGAAGGCAAGTCCTTGCATCCGTTGCAGAAAAAGTTCCTTGACCATGCCGCGCTTCAGTGTGGCGTATGCACGCCGGGCTTCCTGGTTGCGGCCAAGTCACTGCTGGAGCGCAACGACAATCCGACCGAAGAAGAAGTGCGCTACTGGCTGGCCGGCAACCTGTGCCGCTGCACCGGCTACGACAAGATCGTGCGTGCTGTCCTCGACACCGCAGCCGACATGCGCAAGGCCGCAAAGCCCCGGAAAACGGCGAAAAAGGCAACCAAAGCCCGGAAAGCGAAGGTGTCCGCATGAACATCCAGCCAGACAAGAAAGCCATCAGGCGCGAGTTCGACATCGTCGGCAAGCGCACGGTCCGACCCGACGGCATCGACAAGGTGACCGGCCGCGCCCGCTTTGGCGCCGACATGTCCATGCCCGGCATGCTGTGGGGCCTTGTGCTGCGCTCACCCCACGCACACGCCAGGATCAAGCGCATCGACACCTCAAAGGCCGAAAAGCTCAACGGCGTCCATGCCATTGTCACTGCAAAGGATTTCGGGCCCTGCGATGACAGTTTGCTCGACATCCGCGAAAACGTCATGGCGCGGGGCAAGGCGCTCTATGACGGTCACGCAGTCGCCGCCGTTGCTGCCGTGTCGAAGTCAGTCGCCCGCCAGGCCCTGAAGCTGATCGAGGTCGAGTACAAGGTTCTGCCCCACGTCACCGACGTGGACGAGGCCATGAAGCCCGATGCTCCCGTCATCAACAACAAGCTGTTCACCAAGGGTCTCGATACGACGCCCAAGAAGGCATCGAACATTGCCGAGCGCTTCGAGTTTGGCCACGGCGATGTGGAGAAAGGCTTTGCCGAGGCAGACCTCGTCATCGAACGCTCCTTCAAGACCGAGGCCACCCACCAAGGCTATATCGAGCCACACGCCTGCGTTGCTTCGATGGGCGCTGACGGGCGCGGCGAGATGTGGGTGTGCACGCAAGGCCACTTCATGGTGCGCAACACCTGCGCCGGCCTGCTCGGTATCGACGTGTCGAACCTGCGCGTCACGGCATCGGAGATCGGCGGCGGCTTTGGCGGCAAGACCACCGTGTTCATTGAACCGGTGGCGCTCGCCCTGTCGTTGAAGGCCAACCGGCCAGTCAAGATGGTGATGAGCCGCGAGGAAGTGCTGCGCGCATCCGGCCCGACCTCGTCATCATCCATCGACGTTAAGATCGGCATGAAAAAGGACGGCACAATCACCGCCGGCGACGCCACGTTGCGCTATCAGGGAGGCGCCTTTCCCGGGTCTGCCGTGCCATATGGCGCGATGGCCTGTTTTGCGCCCTATGACCTGAAGAACGTTCGCGCCATCGGCTGGGACGTCATCACCAACCGGCCCAAGCAGGCCGCCTACCGTGCGCCGGGCGCACCAATGGGTGCTTACGCCATCGAGAGCGTCATCGACGAGCTGTGCCGTGAACTGAAGCTCGACCCGATTGACGTACGTCTCAAGAACGCGTCTTCCGATGGCTCCAAGGCCGCTTATGGCCCGAACTTTGGCGTCATCGGCCTGAAGGCCACGCTGGAAGCCGCCAAAAAACACCCCCACTGGAAGGCAAAGCTGAAGAAAAACCAGGGCCGCGGCGTGGCCTGCGGATTCTGGTTCAACTTTGGCGGCGAAACATCCGTCTCGCTCAACGTCAATCAGGACGGCACGATCGGCCTGTCAGTCGGCACGCCGGACATTGGCGGATCGCGTGCCTCCATCGGCAACATGGCAGCTGAAGAGCTGGGCATCCCGGCAGACAAGGTTCGCTGCATCATCGCCGACACGGCTTCACTGGGCTACAATGATGTAACCGACGGCAGCCGCGTAACATTTGCCTCGGGCATGGCCGCCATCCAGGCCGCCCGCGACGCCATTGGCAAGCTGTGTGATCGCGCTGCGAAGATCTGGGGCATTCCGGTTGATGCCGTGGTTTGGGAAAAAGGGTATGCCCGCCCCGCTTCGCCCAATGCCGGCAAGCACGAGCCACTGAGTCTGGCTGATATCGCCGCGCAGGCCGGCAGCACCGGCGGACCTATCTCCGGCCACTGCGAAATCAATGCGGAAGGCGCAGGCGTCAGCTTCGCCACCCACATGGTAGATACCGAGGTGGACCCGGAAACAGGCCATGTGAAGGTGCTGCGCTACACGGTGTTTCAGGACGCCGGCAAGGCTGTGCATCCGTCCTATGTGGAAGGTCAGTTCCAGGGCGGCGCGGTGCAGGGCATCGGCTGGGCGCTCAACGAAGAATACATTTACGGCAAGGACGGGCGGCTGCAGAATCCGGGCTTCCTGGATTACCGCATCCCGGTCTGCTCCGACCTGCCGATGATCGACACCGTGATCGTGGAAGTGCCAAACCCCGGCCACCCTTATGGTGTGCGCGGAGTGGGCGAAACCTCTATCGTGCCGCCGCTCGCCGCCATCTCCAACTCGGTGTCGGATGCTGCAAAGGTGCGCATGACGCAACTGCCCATGTCACCGCCCAACGTGCTCAAGGCGCTGGGCCGGATTTAGATATGGCCAGGGAGCTTTGCCAGGAAAAGCATGCTCCCGGCTTGAACGGGGGTGGGCCGGTTTTCCGCCCGGGCAAAGC
>JAWVYF010000027.1:0-16840 GCA_033722845.1 Anderseniella sp.
ATCTACGCTGCCTCCAACGCGGCGTGTGACAAGCGCCACGCGGCGTTTGACCGGTCCGAAACGCGCAAGCTGTCGAAGCATCCGCTGATCCGCGCGAGCGCGAGGCGGTGAGCATTGTGAATGGCGAATGGCGAATTGGGATTCTCCATTCGGGGTGTCCCGGCCTTGTGCCGGGACCCAGGCTGGGCCCCGGAATAAATCCGGGGCACACAAGCGCTTGCGCGGGACTGCGGCGCGACCGGGATGACAGTTTGAGAAAAACGGGAAGGGTATGCCAGGAAACCTCCACCCTCCGTGGCAGGGCAAGCAACGCGACCAGCGTTGCGCCAGTCCGTGAACGGGCGCGGACACGGACGTGTCCGCGAAAACCAACCAAAGCCCGAGAACGGACGCAAGCGCGGACGCGCTTGCGGAAACCAATCAGTGAAACATATCCGGCTGATCTGTCTTCAACTGGTCCCAGATGGTCTGGAAATGCAGCCATCCGATATAGTCGCTGCCGACGTGTTCGCGGCTGTAGCGCGCGCGATCCTCGCGGACATAGGTCGGCTTGATGCCCGATGCGGCACTGTCGAGTTGCTGCTTGCAGCAGCGCTCAAGTGCGATGAACCAGAATGCGGCGGAATCGATGCTGTGCCGGCTGGCCGTCAACAGGCCGTGGTTCTGGTGAAGCGCGGCCTTCACGCCCTTGAACGCCTTGGCCACATTGGAGCCTGCATGGTTTTCCACCGCCACGGCGCCGGCCTCGTCACCGATGATCACATGGTCTTCGAAGAACGCGCAGGCGTCCTGGGTGATCGGCTCGATTGGGCGCCCGGTGGCGCACCAGGCAGTGCCATAGACAGTGTGGGCATGGCACATGGCGATGATGTCCGGGTGTTCCTCATGCACGTTGGCATGCAGGATGAAGCCGGCCCGGTTCACCGCGTAGTCGCCCTTGATGACCTTGCCGTCGTGATCGACGAGGATCAGGTTCGACATCTTCACCTTGTCGAAGTGCACGCACATCGGGTTGGTCCAGTAAAGTTCCGGATGTTCCGGATCGCGCACTGTCAGGTGACCGGCAAAGCCGTAGTCGAAGCCCTGCTGGGCGAAGGCGCGGCAGGCGGCAACCAGGCGCTCCTTGCGGTGCTGGCGCTCAGCCTCGACCGAGTTGAACTTGGGCAGTTCAGGAAAGATCAGGCCTTCCTGCTCCGGCTGATAGATAGAAATCCTGTTGCCCAGATCCATGATCGAAACCCTCGCTTCAATGACTTTGCAAGGACCGGAGGATGGCAAAGCCGGACGGCAGCCGTCAATGACAACCGCAAGGCCATTTCACGGATGGGGACGGCGCAGACTGTTGTTGTTGGTGCCGGAAAGGAGGAGTTTGGTGGAGCCAGGCGGAATCGAACCGCCGACCTCTACAATGCCATTGTAGCGCTCTCCCAACTGAGCTATGACCCCGTTCTCCAAACAGGCCCCGTTCATGGGAAAACGGGGCGGCCGCGTTGCGCTTCAGGCGCTGCAGACAGCGGCGTGATACCGGCACTGCACCCGGTTGTCAATCAGGCTTTGACGCGCGATCGACCTGTGGCCTCAGGCTTCGTCGTCACCCGACTTGCCACCGCCACCGATCAGGTCCTCGACACCGGTTCCGCCTTCATCTTCCTCGTCGTCGAGGAACACGTCGCTGTCATCGCTATCGTCGCTGTCGTCGTCCAGGTCGACGTCCTCGATGCCTGCGGTCTCGTCGTCACTGTCGTCGCCGTCGTCGCCATCATCGAGATCATCAAGGCTGACGAGCGTGTCGTTTTCTTCCAGTTCGTCCTCGTCGTCCTCTTTCTCGGACGGCTTTGGAGCGGCCTTGGGCTTGGCCGCCGGCTGGTCGGCCTTGGATGGCAGCAGCGGTTCGGCAACGAAGCTCTGCTCGCACTTCGGACAGGTAATCGGGTCCTTGTTCAAATCATAGAAGCGGGCGGCGCAATTCGGGCAAGTGCGCTTCGTGCCAAGTTCGTCGCTGACCACGGCTCAACGTCCCTTCGACTTAAAGAAAACAGGTTGATTGATTTGCGCGTTCCCATGCCATGTGACGGCAGGCTTGTCAAAAGCCAAATTGTCCTGCGCAAATCTAGCGTGGCCTTGCGGATGTGTGTTAGGCAGCGGCGGGCCGGATCAACCGGCGACCCCACCCAGTAGCGGAAACTGCCATCTTGACCGATTCAGCGCCTCAGCCCCTTACGTCTCTCGCCTCGGCGGGCCTTGCCGGCACAGTGCGCGTGCCCGGCGACAAGTCCATCTCGCATCGCTCCTTGATGTTCGGGGCGCTGGCGCTGGGTGAAACAGTCATCACCGGCCTGCTGGAGGGTGAAGACGTACTCAACACGGCCAAGGCGATGGCTGCCATGGGCGCGCGCATCGAACGCTGGAACGATGATGACAGCTGGCATGTGACGGGTGTCGGGCTTGGCGGATTCCAGCCGCCGGCGCAAACCATCGACTTCGGCAACTCCGGCACCGGTGCACGCCTCGTCATGGGGCTGATCGCCACCACGCCAATCTCGGCGCGAATGTCCGGCGATGCCTCGCTGCGATCACGTCCGATGGGCCGCATCGTGACGCCGTTGAAACTGTTCGGCACACGGTTTGACACTGCCGAAGGAGACCGGATGCCGCTCACGGTGCATGGCGCAAAGGAACCAGTGCCGGTGGAATACCGGCTGCCTATGGCGTCGGCCCAGGTCAAGTCAGCCGTACTGCTGGCGGGCCTCAATGCGCCTGGCGAAACCACGGTGATAGAACCGGAAGCCACCCGCGACCATACCGAGAAGATGCTGCAGGGTTTTGGGGCTGAGCTGAAATTTGGCGAGGCAGACGATGGTGCGCGCACCATTACGGTGAAGGGCCATGTCGAGCTCAAAGGCCAGCGCGTCGAGGTGCCGGGTGACCCTTCATCTGCGGCGTTTCCACTGGTTGCCGCCCTGATTGTACCGGACAGCGAGGTGACGGTCGAGAACGTCCTGCTCAACGAAACCCGCACCGGATTGCTGACCACACTGCAGGAAATGGGCGCGGACATTACCATTTCCAACGAGCGGGTGTCAGGCGGCGAGCCAATCGGCGACGTTAAAGCGCGAACCAGCAAGCTGAAGGGCGTATCGGTGCCGGCATCGCGCGCGCCATCGATGATAGACGAATACCCGGTGCTGGCGGTCGCGGCCGCCTTCGCCGAGGGCACCACCCGGATGGAGGGTCTGCACGAACTGCGGGTCAAGGAGAGTGACCGGCTGGCCGCTGTAGCTGCAGGTCTCAACGCCAATGGCGTGATCTGCAAAACCGGCGATGACTGGCTGGAAGTCACAGGCGGCGCCGGAAAGGCAGCAGGCGGCGGCACCGTCACCACACACCTTGATCACCGCATTGCCATGTCGTTCCTGGTCATGGGGCTGGCCACCGACCAGCCGGTGAGTGTGGACGACGGCAATGTCATGGCCACGAGTTTTCCGGGCTTCCGCGCGTTCATGGAACGCCTGGGCGCACACTTTGAGGATGTCGCCTGATGGCAGATGGCACCGAAAAGCCGCTGGTCATTGCCGTGGACGGTCCGGCTGCATCGGGCAAGGGCACACTGGCGCGGCGGCTGGCGGCGCATTACGGGCTGGCCTACCTGGATACCGGTTCGCTTTACCGTGCGGTCGGCCTGACCGTCCAGCTGGCCGGTGGCGACCCGGCAGACGAGGCCGCGGCGGTTGATGCGGCAATCCATCTGGCCCCTGCCCGGTTCGACGATGAGCAACTGCGCTCGCCTGGTGCCGGGGAGGCCGCGTCGAAGGTGGCCGCCATCCCGGCGGTCCGCGAAGCACTGCTGGCCTACCAGCGCAAGGTGGCGGCAACCCTGCCCGGCGCCGTACTGGACGGCCGGGACATTGGCACCGTGGTCTGCCCGAAAGCAGACGCCAAGCTGTTCGTCACGGCCGCGCCCGAAACCCGCGCCCAACGCCGCCACCTGGAACATGCAGGCCGCGGTGAAGAGATCAGCTTCGACGAAGTGCTGGCAGACATCCGCCGCCGCGACGAACGAGACTCCAGCCGTGCTGTGGCTCCATTGGCGCCAGCACACGACGCTCACTTGCTCGATACGACAGAATTGGGTATAGAAGCCGCGTTCCAGGCCGCTCTTGACCTCGTCGAGGGCGTTTTACGTGAGCGGGGGCGTTCTGCATAAGGCAGAGACGTCCCTTCATTTGTTTCTGGACATCGCATTCCGGCACCGCGCGATTGCCGCCTGGACACCTGGGCGTGATGCCGATTGACGATGGCCCGAGACATCAAGTGTTTGGTGCCCGTGCTGCCCAACCCCTGCCTGCCATTACCGGCATGGCATTCAAGCGCAAAGCGGGATGTCCTGCGATGATTTTCGTGGGCCAGGCATATACGTTGATTGAAAGAAGGTAAGTGAATGGCTGAAGCCGAAACTCTCACCCCGTCCCGCGACGATTTCGCGGCCATGCTCGATGCGAGCTTCAACGAAGAAACCAATGCCGAAGGCAGTGTCGTAAAGGGCAAGATCATTGCCATCGAGAACGACCTGGCCATCATCGATGTTGGCCTGAAGACCGAAGGCCGCGTGCCACTGCGCGAGTTCCGCACCCCCGGTGAAGAACAGGAACTGAGCGTCGGCGACGAAGTGGAAGTTTTCCTCGACCGCATCGAGAACGCCATGGGCGAAGCCGTGCTGTCGCGCGACAAGGCTCGCCGCGAAGAAGCGTGGGTGCGCCTGGAGAAGTCGTTCGAAGACAATGAGCGCGTTGATGGCGTGATCTTTGGCCGCGTGAAGGGTGGCTTCACCGTTGACCTGGGTGGCGCCGTTGCGTTCCTGCCCGGCTCCCAGGTGGACATCCGCCCGGTGCGTGACGTCACCCCGCTGATGAACATGACGCAGCCGTTCCAGATCCTGAAGATGGACAAGCGCCGCGGCAACATCGTGGTATCGCGCCGTGCGATCATGGAAGAGACCCGTGCCGAACAGCGTTCGGAACTGGTGCAGAACCTTGCCGAAGGCCAGGTGGTCGAAGGCGTGGTCAAGAACATCACTGACTATGGCGCGTTCGTGGACCTGGGCGGTATCGACGGCCTGCTGCACGTTACCGACATTTCGTGGAAGCGCGTCAACCACCCGACCGACGTTCTGTCCGTTGGCCAGACGGTCAACGTCCAGATCATCAAGATCAACCCGGACACCCAGCGCATCAGCCTTGGCATGAAGCAGCTGGAAAGCGATCCGTGGGAAGGCGTGGAAGCGAAGTATCCGGTGGGCATGCGCGTCAAGGGCCGCGTGACCAACATCACCGACTACGGTGCATTCGTGGAACTGGAAGAAGGCATCGAAGGCCTTGTCCACGTGTCCGAAATGAGCTGGACCAAGAAGAACGTTCATCCGGGCAAGATCGTATCCACCTCGGAAGAAATCGAAGTGGAAGTGCTCGAGGTCGACCCGTCCAAGCGCCGCGTGTCGCTGGGTCTCAAGCAGACCACCGACAACCCGTGGGCTTCGTTTGCAGAGCGTTACCCGGCCGGCACCAATGTCGAAGGCGAGATCAAGAACATCACCGAATTCGGTCTGTTCATCGGCCTCGAAGGCGATGTGGACGGTATGGTTCACCTGTCCGATCTGGACTGGAACCGTTCCGGCGAAGATGCCATCCAGGACTACAATAAGGGCGACGTGGTCAAGGCCATCGTGCTCGACGTGGACCAGGAAAAAGAGCGCATTTCGCTCGGCATCAAGCAGCTCGGCAGTTCACCTGCCGAAAGCGCCTCTGCCGGTGGCGTGCGCAAGGGTGCATCGGTGACCTGCGAAGTGACCGAGGTGCAGGAAAACGGCATCGAGGTTTCGGTTGCCGGCACCGAGATGACCGCCTTCATCCGTCGCTCCGACCTGGCTCGTGACCGTTCTGAGCAGCGGCCAGAGCGCTTCGCCGTTGGCGAGAAGGTCGATGCCCGCGTCACCCAGTTCGACAAGAATGCCGGCAAGATCGGCCTGTCGATCAAGGCGCTGGAAATTGCCGAAGAAAAGGCTGCCGTTGAACAGTACGGCTCGTCCGACTCCGGTGCATCGCTGGGCGACATTCTGGGCGCGGCCCTGAACAAGGCCAAGGACGAAGACGGCGACTCTTGATCGCCAGCTTCTTCGCTACCTGACAGCGAAACGACACTCCACCGGCCGGTTTCCACTGAGGAGACCGGCCGGTTTCATTTTGCAGCCCTGTCCGGGTGGCTGTATATGTGGCGCAGGATTCGTTTTGACCCCTCAGCAGGACAGGCTCAAGATCCATGCCCCTTGAAGCAGACACCATCGCAGCCCGGCGCAAGATGCGCAGCCGGATCACCTTCTGGCGTGCCCTGGCGTTCGTACTTGGAGGTATTGCACTTGTCGCCATTGTCTGGGCCGGAGGCAGCGGCGGCGGATTTGACCTTGGCCGGAAGGCAGATCACGTGGCGCGCATTCGCATCGAGGGCATGATCACCGGCAATGCGAATACGCTGAAAATGCTGCGCGACATCGAGAAGGCAAAGCAGGTCAAGGCACTGATGGTGCACATCGACAGCCCCGGTGGGACCACCGCCGGGTCCGAAGCCATCTACGAGCACCTGCGTGACATTGCCAAGGACCGGCCGGTGGTTGCCGTGATGGATACGGTTGCGGCCTCGGGCGGGTACATCACCGCAATCGGCGCTGATCACATCGTGGCGCGCGGCAACACCATTACCGGTTCGATCGGGGTTATCTTCCAGTGGGCACAGGTGAAAGACCTGCTGACCAACCTCGGCATCACCTTCCGCGAGCGCAAGTCCGGCGAGCTGAAGGCCGAGCCAAACATGTTCGACGAACCGAGCGAGAAGGCGCTGGCGGTGACCGATGCGATGATCCGCGACAGCTTCAACTGGTTCACCGGGCTGGTGAAGGAACGCCGGGGCCTCAACCCGCAGCAGATGAGCCTGATATCCGATGGCCGCGTGTTCACCGGCCGACAGGCCCTGGACGCAAAGCTGGTGGACACCATTGGTGGTGAAGAAGAAGCCCGTGCATGGCTTGAGAAGGAAAAGAAGGTCAGCACCAAGCTGAAGGTTGTGGACTGGAAGCCCAAGCCGGACCCGGCCACCGGCGGGCTTGGCCTGCTTGGACTTAGAATGGTGGCCGGCTGGTTGGGCTTGCAGGGGGCATTTGACGCGGCCGCCCGGAAAACTGTGAGGCTTGACGGACTATTGGCGCTTTGGCACCCTGATTTGCGATAAGAGAGGGCGTGGATCGGGTTGCAGCGTGCCGCAGGGAAAGCTGAGCCCCAGTTCCTGCGCGTAAAGTAGACTGCAGGGAGGGGCAATCCCATGATCAAGTCTGAGCTAATACAGGAAATCGCCATGCGGCATCCCCACCTGTTCCACCGGGATGTCGAGCGCATAGTGAACACAATCTTTGACGAGATCACCAATGCGATGGCAGAAGGCAACCGGGTCGAATTGCGTGGGTTTGGCGCGTTCTCGACCAAGCAGCGCGATGCCCGCATGGGCCGCAACCCACGCACCGGAGCACCGGTGAAGGTGGAGGCCAAGCGGGTTCCGTTCTTCAAGACCGGCAAGGAGCTGCGAGAACGTCTCAATGGCGGCAAGCCCGATGACGGTGCCGACGACGAGGATTGATCATTGCGCCGGGCCTTGCTCCCGGCCACTGACAGGAAAGACCAGCGCAAGTGACGGCGAAACGCATCATGTCATGGATCGTCGGCGCACCGGTTGCGGTGCTGCTGATCTGCTTTGCCGTGGCCAACAGACACTGGATCACGGTATCATTTGACCCGCTCAGCAAGGACAATCCGTGGCTGGCCGTGTCGATGCCCGCGTTCATGCTGCTGTTTGCCGGTATCTTCATCGGCCTGATCGTGGGTGGCATCGTCACCTGGCTGCGGCAGGGCAAGTGGCGCAAGCAGGCGAGACAGGCGCAAGTGCATGACCATGCATCGCCCGGCGTCCCGACGGCAGCAGCAAGCAGCGCAGATGCCAATATCGGCCGTTTGCCCGGCCCGGCGAGTTAAGTACGTCCTGAGCGCATCCGCGCTGCGGTTTTCTGTGCTGGCCCGCATTGGCAAGACCGCCTGCTGGCACTATAACCCCGCCAGACACGATGACCCTGAGCACCCGGCGGTACGCCGCAGCGGCAGAACCCTTTCACGAGACTTCCCGAATGTTCGACAACCCCATATGCGTCGCGCTCGACACACCGGATGCCGGCAAGGCGGCGGCATTGGCCGGCGCCTTGCGCGGTTCCGTTGGCATGGTGAAGGTCGGCATGGAGCAATTCTATGCGCAAGGCCGGGATGGCTATGCCCGGGTGGCGGCAGCAGGCATTCCGGTTTTTCTCGACCTTAAACTGCACGACATTCCCAACACGGTGGCGCAGGGGTTAACCTCGCTGATGAGCCTCTCGCCCGCTCCGGCCATCGTCAACGTACATGCCTCGGGCGGCCCAGCCATGCTGGAGGCGGCGGCAGAGGCAGTGGATGGGCGTGCAAAACTGATCGCGGTCACCATTCTCACCAGCCTGTCCGACGAGGACATTCACGCAGCCGGTTATGACCCCGCGGCCCGCACCGCCGAGATGGCTGTGAAGATGGCAGAACTATCGAAAGCATGCGGGCTGGACGGCGTGGTCTGCTCGCCGCACGACATTGCCGCCATCAAGCAGGCCTGCGGGACCGGCTTCCTCACAATCGTGCCCGGCGTTCGCCCGGCTGGTGCGGAGGTGCAGGACCAGAAGCGGATCGCAACGCCGGACGCAGCCCGCGCAGCAGGTGCGGACGTGCTGGTGATTGGCCGGCCAATCACCCAGGCAAGCGACCCGGCAGCAGCGGCAGCAGCCATTGCCCGCAGCATCGGAGTGGCCTGACGATGGCAGCCGGCGTGAAGATCTGCGGTCTGTCCGAACCGGGCCATGTGCGCACTGCCGTGGAGGCGGGCGCGGACTATGTGGGCTTCGTGTTCTACGAGCCAAGCCCGCGCAACGTTTCCATTCCGGTGGCGCAGGCACTGGCCACGCAGGCGCGCGGCCGGTCGAAGATCGTGGCGCTGGTCGTCGACCCTGATGACGCACTGGTCGATGCAATCAATGCAGGCGTAAAGCCCGACTTCTTTCAGGCGCATGGCTCGGAAACACCGGAGCGCGTGGCCGAAATCAGGCAGCGCACCGGTGTGCCGGTGATCAAGGCGATCAAGGTCAAGGACGCATCGGACATTGAGGCCGCACGCGCCTATGCCGGCACAGCCGCGATGATACTGTTCGACGCCAAGGCCCCGGAGACGCTTGAAGGCGCCCTGCCGGGTGGCAATGGCATATCATTCGACTGGAGCCTTCTGTCGAGCGACGGCACCGAGCATGAATTCATGCTGTCGGGCGGGCTTGATGCAGCGAACGTGGATCGCGCCATCGAGATGACCGGCGCGCCCATCGTGGATGTGTCGTCCGGCGTGGAAAGCGCGCCGGGACGAAAGGATGACGCAGCCATCATCAAATTCATTGAGGCTGTGAAGCAGCACGGTTAGAACAGGTGGCATCGAGGCCTCGCGTGAGCCAAGCACGCGCATCGCCAGCCAAGTGAGTACAGAAAGCGACAAGTTGCATGACCTCTCCCGCGCCAAACTCTTTCAGAACCGGACCTGACGAAAACGGGCTGTTCGGCATTTTCGGTGGCCGCTTCGTGGCCGAAACCCTGATGCCCAACATTCTCGAGCTGGAAGCAGCCTATGAGACGGCCAAGGCTGACCCTGCCTACAGGGCCGAGCTTGACGATTTTCTCGAGCATTATGTCGGGCGGCCATCGCCTTTGTACTTCGCAGAGCGGCTGACCGAGCATCTTGGTGGAGCCAAGATCTACTTCAAGCGCGACGAGCTCAATCATACCGGTGCGCACAAGATCAACAACGTGATGGGTCAGATCCTGCTGGCCCGGCGCATGGGCAAGACCCGCATCATCGCCGAGACGGGTGCTGGCCAGCATGGCGTGGCAACGGCGACGGCATGTGCCCGCTTCGGCCTTCAGTGCATTGTCTACATGGGCGCCACGGATGTGGAGCGCCAGGCGCCAAACGTGTTCCGCATGAAGCTACTGGGTGCAGAAGTGGTGCCGGTCACCTCGGGCCGCTCGACGCTGAAGGATGCCATGAACGAGGCGCTGCGCGACTGGGTGACCAACGTGGAAGACACCTTCTACTGCATCGGCACGGTTGCCGGTCCACACCCGTACCCGGCCATGGTGCGGGACTTCCAGTCGGTCATCGGCGAGGAGACAAAGCGCCAGATGATGGAGCGCGAAGGCCGGTTGCCGGACTCGCTCATTGCAGCCATTGGCGGCGGCTCCAACGCGATGGGCCTGTTCCATCCGTTCCTTGATGACAAGTCGGTGCAGATCTTTGGCGTGGAAGCAGCCGGCAAGGGTGTCGACACGGACGAACACGCTGCCTCGATTACCGGTGGCCGCCCGGGCGTGCTGCACGGCAACCGCACCTACCTGCTGATGGACGAAGATGGCCAGATCAACGAGGCGCATTCCATATCGGCCGGGCTGGACTACCCCGGCATTGGACCTGAGCATTCATGGCTCAACGATACCGGCCGGGTAACCTACATCTCGGCAACAGATGACGAGGCGCTGGATGCGTTCAAGCTGTGCTGCAAGCTTGAAGGCATCATTCCCGCTCTCGAGCCAAGCCATGCGCTGGCCAAGGTAATCGAGATGGCGCCTGATCTGCCAAGCGATCACCTGATGGTGATGAACATGTGCGGACGCGGCGACAAGGACATCTTCACCGTTGCCGAACACCTGGGGGTGAAGCTGTGAGCGACCAGACCCGTATCGAGACGCGCTTCGCCGACCTCCAGAGCCAAGGCCGCGCCGCGCTGGTGACCTTCGTCACGGCCGGCGACCCCGATTATGATACATCGCTGGCGCTGCTGAAGGCGCTGCCGGCGGCTGGCTCTGACGTGATCGAACTGGGCATGCCGTTCACCGACCCGATGGCGGACGGGCCGGCCATTCAGGCGTCTTCCCTGCGTGCACTCAATGCCGGCCAGAACATGATCAAGACCCTGAAGATGGTCACCGAGTTCCGCGCCACGGACGACACCACGCCGATTGTCATGATGGGGTACTACAACCCGATCTACATCTATGGCGTTGACCGGTTTCTGGAAGATGCAAAGAAAGCCGGTGTCGATGGCCTGATCGTGGTGGACCTGCCCCCGGAAGAAGACCACGAACTATGCCTGCCGGCACTTGCTGCGGGACTGAACTTCATCCGGCTGGCCACGCCGACCACCGACGACAAGCGCCTGCCAAAGGTACTCACCAATACGTCCGGCTTCGTATACTATGTTTCAGTGACAGGCATCACCGGCACGCAGGCGCCAAACATCACCCGCGTCAACGATGCGGTTGCGCGCATCAAGCGGCACACCGACCTGCCGGTCGCCGTGGGCTTCGGCGTCAAGACGGCTGAACAGGCCGCCGGCATTGCCTCGGGTGCCGATGGCGTGGTGGTCGGTTCGGCCCTGGTCAACGCAGTGCTGGAAAGCCTTGATGACAACGGCAAGGCAACAGACAAGACGGTCAGCGCCGTCACGTCGCTGGTCAGCGATCTGGCAGCCGGGGTCCGCAAGGGAAGCGCCAAGGCGTAAGAACAGATGAACTGGATCAAGAACTTCGTCCGCCCGAAAATTCGCGGCATCCTCGGTTCCAAGCGGGATGTGCCGGAGAACATGTGGGTCAAGTGCCCCGAGACCGGCGAGATGGTGTTCTACAAGGACCTGGAAGCCAACCAGTTCGTCATCCCCGGTTCAGGGTATCATATGCGCATGTCGCCCGAGGTGCGCCTCAAGCACACCTTCGATGACGGCGCCTATACAGAAATCGAGCTGCCGGACGTAGTGGCCGATCCGCTGAAGTTCCGCGATGAGCGCAAGTATGCCGACCGGTTGAAGGATGCGCGCGCCAAGAGCGGACGGCGCGATGCCATCGTAGCGGCGCATGGCAAGATCGACGGGCTGGAGACCATGGCGGTGGTACAAGACTTCGCCTTCATGGGCGGGTCACTGGGCATGGCCGCCGGTGAGGGGATCGTCACGGCCATGTTCGAGGCGGCTGACAAGAACATGCCTCTTGTGCTGTATGCGGCATCGGGCGGGGCGCGGATGCAGGAAGGCATCCTGTCGCTGATGCAGCTGCCGCGAACCACCGTGGGTGTGCAGCGCCTGCGCGAGGCCAAACTGCCTTACATCGTCGTGCTGACCCATCCGACGACGGGCGGCGTTACCGCGTCCTATGCGATGCTCGGTGACATTCACATTGCCGAGCCGGGCGCGCTGATCGGGTTTGCCGGCCCACGGGTGATCGAGCAAACCATCCGCGAAAAGCTGCCGGACGGGTTCCAGCGCTCCGAATACCTGAAAGATCACGGCATGGTGGACATGGTAGTGCATCGCCATGAACTGCGCGAAACGCTGTCCAACGTGCTGCACATGCTGACGAAGCAACCTGCCGTGGACCGCAAGAAGACCGTTGCTGAAGAAGAGGCAACCAAGGCTGCAAGGGACGTGCCCGCGGTGGAGCAGGCCCCGGCGGAAGACAAAGCCGAAAAGGCCGAGACCTGACATCATGGCGGTCAGTGACGCCATCCTGATGCGGCTTCTGGAGCTGCACCCCAAGATCATCGACCTTTCGCTGGATCGCATGTGGCGTTTACTCGAGGCGCTGGGCAACCCGCAGGACCAGCTGCCGCCGGTGATCCACATTGCCGGCACCAATGGCAAAGGTTCAACGCTGGCCTATGTCCGGTCAATGCTGGAAGCTGCTGGCCTTTCGGTTCACGCCTACACCTCGCCGCACCTGGTGCGATTTCACGAGCGCATCCGGCTGGGCAAACCGGGCGGTGGTGAGCTGATAAGCGAAGCTGATCTGGTGGCACTGCTGGAAGAGTGCGAGCAGGCCAATGGCGGTGAGCCGATTACCTTTTTCGAGATCACCACGGCAGCGGCCATGCTGGCCTATGCGCGGCACCCGGCAGACTATCTGGTGCTTGAGGTTGGCCTTGGCGGACGGCTTGATGCAACCAACGTGATCGGCAAGCCGGCGGTCAGCGTCATCACGCCGGTGGACATGGATCACGAGCAGTTTCTGGGCGACACGCTGGCAAAGATCGCGTTTGAGAAGGCCGGCATTCTGAAGCCAGGCGTGCCGGCCGCAATCGGCGTTCAGCACGATTCTGCGCGCGAAGCCATTGAGCGGCAGGGCGAAAAGGCCGGCGCAACCATGGTGTTCGCAAACCAGGATTTCCAGTGTTTCGAGCAGTATGGCCGGATGGTTTACCAGGATGAAACCGCGCTGATCGATCTCGACCTGCCGCCGCTGCCGGGCCGCTTCCAGATTGACAATGCGGGCCTTGCCATCGCGGCGATTCGCCAGTTGCAGGACACGCGCATCAGCAACGACGTAATAGCTCATGGCCTGGCAGCAACACGGTGGACCGCCCGCATGGAGCTGCTGGAGCCGGGTGAACTGCATTCACTGGTGCCCGAGGGTACAGAGATATGGCTGGACGGCGGGCACAACCCGGCAGCAGGCCGGGCGGTGGCAACCACCCTTGCCGATCTGGATGAGCGCTCGCCGCGCCCGCTGGTGATGATTACCGGCCTGTTGAACACCAAACGCTCAGACGGATACCTGAAACCGTTCGCAGGGCTGGTGCACAAGGTGCTCACCCTTGCCATTCCGGGCGAAGAAAACGCCATACCCGCCAGCGAGCTGGCGCGGCAGGCGCGCGAGGCGGGACTTGATGCACAGGCCACCGGCAGTATTGAAGAAGCCGTGCAGCTGGCCGGCCAGATCACCGGACAAGGCAACCCGGCGCGGATCCTGATCGGCGGCTCTCTCTATCTTGCCGGCAATGTGCTGGCCCTGCACCGGTGCGAGCAGCCAAGCCAGGTCAGCGGGACGGCCAGACGCTGAAACCAAAAACAGCCCGGAAACGGGTTCCGGGCTGCTTGCGTCTGGTCAGTAACGCCAGATCAGATCGAAGACTTGATCCAGTCTGCAATCTTGCCCTTGGGGTTTGCGCCGACCTGGGTTGCAGCAACTTCGCCGCCCTTGAAGACCATCAAGGTGGGGATGCCACGCACGCCATACTTGGACGGCACGGACGGGTTCTCATCGATGTTGATCTTGACGATCTTCACGTCCGAGCCGAACTCGTCGGACAGTTCTTCGAGCGACGGACCGATCATCTTGCACGGGCCGCACCACTCTGCCCAGAAGTCCACGACCACGGGGGTGTCGGACTTGAGCACATCTTCTTCAAACGACGTATCGGTTACCGGGCTGGTGGCCATAGCTTGGTCCCTTTCTGTCAAACCTTGAGGTTGAACCGTTGCCTAGACAAGTAGGAACTGACCGGCGCGTGGTCAAGCGGGTCTTGTGCGCATTCATGCGCTTGTGAACACCTGTTCACCCCAGGCCTGATCCAGCATGGCTTGCGGAACGGCCATGAGTTCCGGCGCATCGGTCCATAACAGGGCGCACTCTATCGACCGGCCAGGGAAGATTTCGCGCAGCATGTGGGCATAGGCTGCCATCTGGCGCAGGTATTCCACTGGTACGTCTTCCACGCGCAGAGGCGGCGGGCGGTTGGTCTTGAAGTCCACCACCAGAACGCGGCTATCGGTCACCAGCAGGCGGTCGATCTGGCCGGACAGGCCGAACCGCTCTGCATCCGGCGGGTCGATCATGGCGGCGATGGACACCTCTGCGCGGGCGTTGGCTGAAAACACCTCGGCGAAGCGCTCATCATCAAACAATGCCATGATTTCAGTCACCGTACTGCCGAGCGCATCACCCTCCACGCCTTGCCGCGACAGATAGCGGCGCGCTGCCGCCTCGCGGGCATCCGGCGGCAACTCGGGCAGGGATTGCAACAACCGGTGGACCAGCGTGCCACGGCGGAAACGCCTGTCCTGCGAGGGTGCAAGTGGCGACAGCGCGGCCTCGCGCGACCAGCCGTCTTCATCTTCTGCAGTGGTCCCAAGCTTCGATGGCGCAAGCCAGCGTTCGGGACGGCTAACAGGCGGCACCGGATCGGTTGCCCAGCTGTCCAGCGTGATATCGGCGTTACTGCGTACAATCCCGGTGTCCTTGTCCGGCGGCGTTATGAAGCCGGATCCGAAGCGCCAGACCTGCAGTCCATCGTCCTGCGTGACGGCAACTGTATCCTGGCCGCTGTCCACCAGCGCGGTATGGATGGCGTGGTACCAGGTACCTTCCTTGGGGATGTCGTCCTGCCAGTCGTCTTTCTTCCTCGACTTGAGAAACCCGCAGACATAGAGCCGGTCGCGGGCGCGGGTCATGGCAACATAAAGCAGCCGGTTGTACTCCTGCTGCATCGCGTTCTGGTCGGCATCCTTCAACTGTTTGGTATACGCCACCTCGAAGTCCGACTTGATGTGCCAGACGGGCAGGCCGTCAGCATCATCATCGACAATGATCTTCGATGTCTTGCCGCCATCCGGCTTCTTGCAGGTGTCGGGCAGGAATACGATGGGTGCTTCAAGACCCTTGGCGCCGTGCACGGTCATCACGCGAACCTCGCCTGCACCTTGCTCCATGTCACGCTTGAGATTTGCGGCTGCCTCTTCGAGCCAGCCGAGAAAGCCCACCATGGAGGGCAGGTTCTCACGTTCATATTCCAGGCATTGCTGCAAGAATGCGTCTATGGGTTCGCCTGCTTCGTAACCGATGGCGTTGAGAAAATCGGCCCGGCCATTGTCGCGCGACAAAACGTTGGCGAAGAACCGGAACACCCCGTGGCGGGTTGCATCGGTACGCCAACGCACAAGTTTGTCCCGGGCGGTTGCATAGGGTGCGCCCGAAGAGACTGCACCGGTGAAGCGTTGCCAGAGGGATGCGGTGCCGCGGTCACGGGCGAGCAGGAAGATGTCATCATCGTCGGTAAAACGCGATCCGTCATCGCGCGCCAGCAACGGGCTTTTCAGCAAGCTCGCAAGGTTGAGATCGTCCTCAGGCAGGATGACGAAACGGCCCAGAGCCATCAGGTCCTGCGCGGTGATGTGACTGAGCAGGTCCAGCCGGTCGGCCCCGGCCACCGGCACATTCCAATCCTTCAGGGCGCGCACGATAGCTTCCATCAGGCTGCTGCGTTCGCGCACCAGAATGAGGATGTCGGATGCGCGAACCGGGCGGCCGTCGGCCAGCAGTTCGAGTGGCTCGTCATTGAGCCAGCCTGAAATGGTGCGGGCAATGCGCTGGGCAAGCCGCACATTGGCCGGATCGTGTAGCGCCTCAGTGGTGTCATCAACATCTATGTTCCAGGGGTCTGTGCTTTCACGCGGGGGGTCGCGCAGAATGTCCCAGATCTCGACCAGACCGTCGTCCTTCACCCGGCTGGCAATGTGCTTGACCCGGGTAAGGTCAGGCGACTGCACGCCAGCGGCGATGTCGTCATTCGCAAAGACCAGGTCGACCGCCGCCAGCACCCGGCCTGCCGAGCGGAAGGAGATTTCAAGTTCGACCGGCTGGAACTCGCCCCCGGCATCGCTAACCCGCGCTTCATACTCTCGCCGCTGGTGATCGAAAATTTCAGGCCTTGCGCCCTGGAACGAATAGATCGACTGCTTGCGGTCGCCGACCGCAAACATGGTGCGGCGCAATTTGTTCTCTTCGTCGTATGCACCTTCACCAGAGAAAAACTCCTCCGTCAGTGCATTTATGATGTCCCACTGTTCCGGGCTGGTGTCCTGTGCTTCATC
>JAWVYF010000028.1:0-16803 GCA_033722845.1 Anderseniella sp.
CGCGATATGACAAATAAAATGTGGGGCGGCAGGTTCAAGTCCGGCCCGGATGAAATCATGGAAAGGATCAACGCGTCGATCAGCTTCGATCAGCGCCTTCATGCCCAGGATATCGCCGGTTCCATAGCACACGCCACCATGCTGGGCGAACAGGGCATCATCTCAAAAGCCGATGTTCGCGAAATTGTGAAGGGTCTCAAGGCCATCGCAAAGGACATTGAGGCGGGCAACTTCACCTTTTCGACGGCGCTGGAAGACATCCACATGAACGTCGAAGCCGCACTGAAGGACCGCATCGGTGCGCCGGCCGGACGGCTGCACACGGCGCGCTCCCGCAATGACCAGGTCGCGACCGACTTCAAGCTCTACGTGCGCGACTGCCTCGACATGTTCGATGAGCAGATTGCCGGACTGCAGAAGGTGCTGGCCGAAAAGGCGCTGAAGCATGCCGACGACATCATGCCTGGCTTTACCCACCTGCAAACAGCACAGCCGGTCACCTTCGGCCATCACCTGCTGGCCTACGTGGAAATGCTGGCCCGCGATCGCTCACGCTTTGCCGATGCACGCAAGCGGATGAACGAGTCACCACTGGGTGCTGCGGCATTGGCTGGCACGTCATTCCCCATCGACCGCAACATGACCGCAAAGGCACTTGGCTTCGACCGTCCCACCCGCAACTCGCTCGATTCGGTGGCAGACCGCGACTTCGTACTCGAGATGCTGGCTGCCGCCTCGATCTGCGCCATGCATCTTTCGCGCTTTGCCGAAGAGCTGGTGATCTGGTCTACGCCTCAATTCGGTTTCATCCGGCTGTCGGACCAGTTCACAACGGGCTCTTCCATCATGCCGCAGAAGAAGAACCCCGATGCTGCCGAGCTCATTCGTGCCAAGCCGGGTCGCATTCTGGGGGCCTTTACCAGCCTGCTGATGGTGATGAAGGGGCTGCCGCTGACCTATTCCAAGGACATGCAGGAAGACAAGGAACCGGCTTTTGACGCGATCGACAACCTGTCACTGGCCATTGCTGCCATGACCGGCATGGCCGCCGACATGGAACCGGCGACGGACCGGATGGCGGCAGCGGCAGGGTCGGGGTACTCCACCGCCACGGATCTTGCCGACTGGCTGGTGCGCGTGCTGGCAATGCCGTTTCGCGATGCCCATCACGTGACTGGCACGCTGGTCGCCATGGCCGAAGATCGCGCCATCGCGCTTAACGAGCTGTCGCTTGAAGACATGCAGACAGTCGAACCGCGTATCACCCGCGATGTCTTCACGGTGCTCACGCCGCAAGCTTCGGCGCGATCGCGCACCAGTCTTGGCGGCACGGCACCGGCAAATGTGAAGCGCGAAGCAAAACGCTGGCTCAAGCAACTGAAATAAAGACAACCGGAAAGCTGCAGTTGCCAGCGCCCGCTGGTGACACTATCTGAACCCTAAAGTCATTTGCCGGCTGTTCCGCCGGCAGCACCTGAGGGCGAGAGGCAAGAAATGCGCTGGCTGATTATCTACCTGCTGGCAATGGCAGTCATCTGGCTGTTCATCAAGAACACCGGCTGGCGGCGCGGCCTGATGGCGGCGGTGACGACAGTGTTTGTTGTCCTGATGATCATACTTACCCTGTCAGAAGACGACTCGGGCAATGCCAAGCTGCCTCCGACCAATGAGCAATTCAGCCAGGTTCAGAAGCGCGATGAAATTCGCTATCAGGCCCTGTCTGCATCGGACGTGGCCATTCGCAGCGCCAGCCTTGCCAACGTCCAGGTGACCCGGTTCGACAGCGCCGGGCGGGAATTTGCCCAGCCTGACCCCTTACGCTGGACATTCAAGGCGGACCTTCTCAATCGTTCGCAGGACTACGAAGTGAGCGGTGTGATCCTGCGCGTTCGGCTGTATTCCTGCCCTGCCTTCCTGACCACACCGCAAGCCGACATGACGCCGTCCACCTTGCGCGCGTCCTGCAGCCAGGTCGGACAACGCACTGTGGGGCTTGAAACCATCAATATTGCAACCGGCGCTTCAAAGGCGGTTGAGCAGATCATCACCTTCCCGAACCAGACCGAGGCCACGAACCCGCGCTTCTGGGTAGACGTGCAGACGGTAACGGCACAGGTTGGCAAAAAGCCCTGAGGACATATCGTGCTTTGCCAGCCGGGCTGCTTTGCGCTAAAACGCTGGGCACAACGCTATTAGCGAACATCGGACGCACGTTTCATGAGCAGTTTGCGCACTCTTCTGGTTCTGTCAGCCGTGGCCGCCGCCCTGGCCGGCTGTGGCGTGCGCGGACCGCTTGAACCGCCTCCGGGTGCTGCTGCTCCCGATCCGTATGAGCCCGCGGCGGTTGATCCGCTGATCAAACCGGAATAGTGCCCGCCGGCCCCTGCCCGGCCAAGTTCCACGCCGCCTGCTTTCACCTGTCAAGTTCCGGATTTTCAAGTCATGCACCACTTTGCCTATCGTGATGGCGTCCTGCACGCGGAAGATGTTTCGTTGCCCGACCTGGCGCTCGATCTTGAAACGCCGTTCTACTGCTATTCCACCGCGACGCTCACCCGGCACTATCAGGTGTTGAGCAAGGCGTTTGACGGCATGGACATGACGCTGTGCTACGCCATGAAGGCCAACTCGAACCAGGCTGTCATCAAGACGCTGGCCGGCCTTGGTGCCGGCATGGACGTTGTGTCGGAAGGCGAACTGCGCCGTGCCCGTACCGCCGGCGTGCCTGCACGCAAGATCGTGTTTTCCGGTGTCGGCAAGACGGCGGCGGAAATGTCGTTTGCGCTGCGTGAAGGCATCGCCTGTTTCAACGTGGAGAGCGAACCGGAACTGGAACTCTTGTCAGCCGTTGCGCACCGGCTGGGCGAAACGGCAAATGTCTCCATCCGCGTAAACCCGGATGTGGACGCCAAGACCCACGCCAAGATCACCACCGGCAAGTCGGAGAACAAGTTCGGCATTTCGATGAGCCGGGCCCGCGAGGTTTATGCCCGTGCCGCGCAACTGGACAACCTGCGCATCACCGGTGTCGACATGCACATCGGCTCGCAGATCACCACGCTGGAGCCATACCGCGAGGCCTATACCATCCTTGCGGAGCTGGTGCAGGAGCTGCGCGCGGACGGTCACAATATCGGGCACGTGGACATTGGCGGCGGTCTGGGCGTGCCCTACCGCGGCGACAATGACGTTCCACCTCACCCGGACGAATACGCCCAGGTCGTGCGCGAAACACTGGGCGGTCTGGACTGCAAGTTTGTCATGGAACCTGGCCGCATGATTGCCGGCAATGCAGGCATCCTGGTTTCCCGTGTCATTCATGTGAAGCACGCCGAGGGCAAACGCTTCATCATCGTCGATGCGGCCATGAACGACCTGATCCGGCCAACACTCTATGACGCATGGCACGACATCATCCCGGTCAACGAGACCCGCAATGCGACCGCCAATTCAACCGCCGACATTGTAGGCCCGGTCTGCGAGTCAGGTGACTACCTGGCCCAGAACCGCCCGTTTCCAGAGGTCGAGCCCGGAGACCTGATCGCTGTCATGACCGCCGGTGCCTATGGCGCGGTACAGGCGTGCACCTACAACTCGCGCCTGCTGGTTCCCGAAGTGCTGGTCAATGGCGAGCGCTATGCGCTGATCCGCCCACGCCAGAGCTATGATGAGCTGATCGGCCTTGACCGGCTGGCTGCCTGGCAACAATAGCCCGCAGCGCGGCAGCGATACCGTATCGCGGAACATTGCCGATCACATTTGCGTTTACCGAAGCCGCAGCAGTCGGAATCCGATCCCTTGTTTTTGCCTCACTGTGCTACGATTATCGTCGTCATGAGTGCTGATCCGCAAAACATCCTGAACCGCAAGGTTTCGCTGGCCCGCCTCGCGATTGGCTGGGAACGTCTTCTGGAAGCTGTTTTTCCGGCGATGATGATTGCCGGGCTGGTCTTGCTGGCAATTCTGACCGGTGTAGCAGGCTGGCTCCCCGTCTGGGCAAAACTGGGTGCCGGCGCCATCGCGGCCGCTGCCCTCCTGTGGAGCCTGACACGCCTGGGCCGGATCGACTGGCCAAGCCGCGATGAAGCAATCTTCCGCATCGAGCAGCGGTCCGGCGTTAAGCACCGGCCTGCCACCAGCTACGCCGACCAGCTGGCCGATGAGGCCAGCGCAACACCGGAACAGCGCGCGCTGTGGAACGCTCACCGTGAGCGCATGGCGCGCGAGATGGATCGCCTGAAGCCTGGCGCGCCGCGCTCGCCGCTGCCACGCATCGACCAGAACGCGATGCGCAACGCCCTTGCACTTTCACTTGTCGCTGCCGGCGTGCTGTCGGCAGGCAGCTGGCGTGACCGGGTCGCCGAGGCGGTTTCGCTGACCGCACCCGTTCCGGAGGCTGCGCTGTCGCTGGACGCCTGGCTCAACCCGCCCTCCTACACGGCAAAACCGCCCGTTCTGCTGACCCGCCCTGCGGCTGCCGCCAACCCAACCACCGGCGATCAGGCCGCTGCCAGCCAGATGGCGTCCATCACTGTGCCGCAAGGCGCAGAACTTGTTGCCCGGCTGACCGGTTCGGACCAGCTGGCCATCACGCTGCTCGACCCGGAAACCCCTGGCCGCGATGGCAAGCAGGCTGTACTGGCGACGATCGAGCCTGAACCCACCGAGGAGGGCGCACCGGCCAAGACCAGCCAGGAGCTGCGCACCCGGATGGACCGCTCGGCCATCGTCTCGATCAACGCCGGTGGCCGCGACATGGGAAGCTGGCAAGTAACGGTCATTCCCGACACACCGCCAACGGTGAGCATTCCATCAGGTATCGAGCAGACCCCGACAGGCGGCTTTGCAGTGCCATGGAAGGTTTCTGACGACTACGGCGTCACGGCGTTGGGCGGCAAATTGAAGCTGGCCGGTGAACAATTCGAAGACAGCCATGTCGATATGTCCAACCCGTTCCTGGAGACCGCACCGGAACTGTCGCTGTCGCTCAAGAAGGTCAACCCGCGCGAGGCCGAAGGCAAGAATTTCCAGGATTTGACCGAACATCCCTGGGCAGGCCTCGACGTTGAGCTGGTTCTGGAAGCTTCCGATCAGGCCGGTCAGACAGGCACCAGCGAGGTGCTGAAATTCACCTTGCCGGAACGCCCGTTCAACAAGCCGCTTGCCAAGGCGCTTGTCGAGCAACGGCGCAACCTGTTCATGCGTCCCGAGGAAGAACGCGATGTTGTGCGCGCGCTGCTGGCGCTGATGATCTGGCCCGAGGGGCTGATCGAAAGCTCCGGCGTTTATCTCGGCATCCGCAATGTGGCGTCATCACTGTACCGTGCGCGCACTCACGAAGACATCAAGCAAGTGACCGATGCGTTGTGGCAGATCGCTCTGACCATAGAGAGCGGCAACCTGCCCGAAGCCCTTAAGAAATTGCAGGCGATCAAGAAGGAACTTGAAAAGGCACTGGCCGAAGGCGCATCGGAAGAAAAGATCGCAGAGCTGATGCAACAGCTGCGTGAAGCCATGAACGAATACCTTCAGGCCATGCAACAGCAGATGCTGGAAGAGATGCGCAAGAACCCGCAAGCCAACCAGCAACAGCAGCAGAACCAGCAAGCCCAGCAGTCCGTCCGCTCGCAAGACCTGCAGAAGATGATGGACATGATCGAGAAGCTGGCCAAGTCCGGTGCACGCGATGCAGCCCAGCAGATGCTGTCGGAACTGGAAAACATCCTGCAGAACCTGCGTCCCGGCCGGCCGCAGCAGGCCAACCCGCAGCGCAACTCGCCGATGGCCAAGATGCTGGACCAGTTGTCCGAGATGATGCGCCGCCAGCAGCAGCTTATGGACCAGACTTTCCGCATGCCGCAAAACGGCCAACAGCAGCAACAGGGCAATCAGAACCAGGGGCAGATGCAGCCCGGTCAGGAAGGCCAGGAGCCGGGGCAACGGGGCCAGAATGGCCAGCAGACACCAGGCGACGGGCAGTTGTCGCAACAACAGCGAGACCTAGCACAGATGCTCGAAAAACTGATGGAGCAGATGCGCCAGCAGGGCATGCAGCCAGGCGAAGGGCTTGGCCGCGCGCAACAGGAGATGGGCGAGGCATCCGGCGAACTTGGCCAGGGTCAGCGCAATGAAGCCTTGGGCAGTCAGGGTGAAGCCATGCGTGGCATGCGCGAAGGCGCCCGTGAAATGGCCCAGCAGCTGATGCAGCAGGGCACCGGCAACGAGGGTAATATCGGCCGCCACGGCGAAGGCCGCGATGCCGATCAGCGCGATCCGCTCGGCCGGCCAATGCCGTCTCAGGGCGAAGAGTATGGCCAGCGCGAAAACATGCTGCCCAACGAGGCGGCGGTGGAGCGCGCACGGCGCATTCTCGATGCCCTGCGCAGCCGCGCCAACGAGCCCGACCGGCCTCGCATTGAGCTGGACTATATCGACCGTCTGCTCAAGGGGCTGTACTGAGCTGACAGCTGCTGTCAGGCGTCCGGGCCAATCTTCAACACAACAGATTTCGGGATGTGATGAATTGCACATCTGGCCAGCAAAGCTGCGCGTAGTGTCATGTTCATCAAGAGCGCGGGCGAGCCAATCCCCTCCCCCTCCCTGCAAACAGGCGACCTCGGCGCTCCCCAAAATCTGACCGGTTTTCCCTGGCCGGAAAGATCAAGACAGACGGCAGGCCGCCCCTCTCCTGTCGCATGTCACAAGCAGAAGGGCAGTTCTCCCCCCGGTGAGCTGCCCTTCTCGCATTTTGTCGAGTTGTCTATTTGCCGGGCGGATTGACCACGTGACCTACGAACGGCAACTCGCGAAATGCATGTGCCATGTCCATACCGTATCCGACCACGAACCGGTCGGGACAATCAAAACCCTTGAAATCTGCATCCAGTTCAGCGGCCCGGTGCCCAGGCTTGTCCAGCAGCACGGCGGTCATCACGCCGTTGGCGCCTCGCGCTGCCAGCAGGTCCTTGGCATAGGCCAGCGTCCGTCCGGATTCCAGAATATCGTCGATCAGCAACACATCGCGCCCGCGCACATCGGTTTCGATGTCGCGCAACACTTCTACTTGTCCCGACGAGCTCGTGCGGGCCCGGTAGCTCGCCAGCATCATGAAGTCGACTTCGGGTGAAAGCCCGGCGCCATGCATGGCCCGCAGCAAGTCAGCGGCAAAAACGAAGCTGCCCTTCAATACGGGCACAACGAGCAGCCGCTGTGGCTTTCGCGCCGCCACGCCTGCGGCAATGGCCTTCACGCGCGCTGCGATCTCCGCTTCGCTGAACAGGATTTCAATCTGGTGGCCGTCTATCTCGATACCGCTCATTGCGGTTCAGAGTTCACCCTATTTCGCCAGGCTTGGCAAAACGGATTTCAACGCTGTCCACGCCTTCCGGCGGAGCCGCCAGCCGGGTCACGAAACTGGTCACCACTTGCGCCTGTATCGGCCCCTTGCCCACGCTGCTGAGCGTCCAGGCATGCAGTTGCTTGCCAGACTTGTCGCGCAGGATGAACCGCAAAGGCGGCACACGGCGATCCTGATCGGTGATATTGGCGATCTGCCCACGCAAGGCCAGAACCGGCTGACCGCTGACAATCATGTACTGCTGTTCGACCCTGGATATGGCAAGGCCATAGATGTTCACCTGCTTGCCGGCCAGCGAGTATAGTTTGGCTGTGGCAGGTGCAGCCTGCACAATGCGCTCGGGGAAGGTAACCATCATGCCCAGCACCAGGCAAATTCCGGCAGCCAGTCCGGCCCAGCCACGCACCTGCGCCATGCGCCGTTCACGTGCGGCTTTCGCCTTTTGCTCGGCAATGCGGGCTGCCCTGGCAATCTTGCGCGCTTCGGCCAGCACGCGCACTTCAGCATCGTCCTCGGCAGGCCCATTCACAGCAGGCTCAGGCGTAACCGGCACAAGATCACTGACGTCTGTGGCGTGAGCCTCAATCCAGCCATGACCGCAAGTTCCACACCGCATGACCGTTGCATCGGTGGTTGCGGAATTTGGCAGGTCATACTCGGTTGCACACGAAGGGCAGGACACTATCATTTACGACATCCGGAGTTGGTGATTCGGGTTTTGCTGAGCCTTCGAACGCGATCGCGCGGACCAGCTTTTCCCGGACCGGAGAAAAAGACAGACTTCATGAGCTCCAGTTAAGCCGGATTACGGTTAATTCGGCGTAAATGCAGTGAGCCAGAACAAAACTTCCTGCAGGAACGTCCAGTTGTCGATTGTAAGGTTTGAAAATGTTGGCCTGAGGTACGGGACCGGGCCTGAAGTGCTGAGGGACCTGAACCTGACGCTCGAAACCGGCTCATTCAGCTTCCTGACCGGGGCGTCGGGTGCCGGCAAAACCTCGCTCATGAGAATGCTGTTTCTTGCGCTGAAGCCGACGCGCGGCATGATCTCACTGTTTGGAGAAAATATTGGCGCTCTGCCGCGCTCGCGCCTGCCCGACATGCGCCGACGCATTGGTGTGGTGTTCCAGGAGTTCCGCCTGCTCGACCATCTCACCACGTTCGAAAACGTGGCCCTGCCGCTGCGCATCCGCGGCGGCAAGCTTGCAGACTACCAGGACAACGTGATGGAACTGCTGGACTGGGTGGGGCTGGATCATCATGCCAATTCCTACCCGCCGGTCTTGTCAGGCGGCGAGAAGCAACGCGCGGCAATTGCCCGGGCCGTCATCTCCAGCCCGGAGCTGCTGCTGGCCGACGAGCCTACCGGGAACGTTGACCCGGCCCTTGCCTTGCGGCTGATGAAGCTGTTCCGGCAGCTCAACCAGTTTGGCACGACCGTTCTGATCGCCACGCACGACACTCACCTGCTCGAAACGTTCGATGTGCCGGTGTTGAAGCTCAAGGACGGGCGGACGGAGTGGCAGACATGACGGAACCTGTGGCAAATGCAGACAGCGCAACAGCGGCAGTAATGCCTTCCGGACCGCAAAAAGTGATACGCGGCAAGGCCAAGGTAATCCCCGAAGCGACCGCACCCCACATGACGCTGATGACCGCCATGGCCGCCATGTGTTACCTCGCCGTGCTGGCCATCGGTGCCTTGATGATGACGGCGGCAGCAGTCGACAAGTGGACCTCGCAGGTCGCCAGCGAAGTGACGGTGCAGATTTCGGCTGCGGATGGGGTGGACGTCGAAGGCGACACCGTCAAGGCAGCCCGCATCCTGCGTGACACGCCGGGCATCGCGGCAGTCTCGGTTGTTTCACGCGAAGACGCCCGTGAGCTTCTTGAACCCTGGCTGGGTGCTGGTGCCGTGCTGGACGACCTGCCGATACCGCAATTGATCAACGTATCGCTGGACAACACCTCACCGCCAGACCTCGAGGCGCTGCGCGCACAACTGGCTGCCGAAGTGCCATCCGCCACGCTCGACACCCACCGCCGCTGGCAGGCAGAGCTGTTGTCGATGGCCGGGACGCTGACATGGCTGGCAATCGCCGTTCTCACGCTGATCGCAGCCGCTGCCGCTGTGTTGGTGGTTTATGCAACTCGAGCTGCCATGGAAGCAAACCGGGAGGTGCTCGAAGTGCTGTATCTCGCCGGTGCGCGTGACGGGTTCATATCCCGCGAGGTGTTGTGGCGGTTCTGCCTGACCGGACTGAAGGCCGGATTGATCGGTGCGCTTTTGGGCTTCGTAACCTTTGTGGTGCTTGGCTTTGGCAGTGGCCGGCTGGCCGGGCCGGTCAAGGCATTCCTCTACGATCCGCTCGGTGACAGCAGCATCAACTACGCCGCTTTTCTGGCCGTGCCGCTTGTTGCAACGCTGATCTCGCTCGTCACAGCACGCATTTCAATCAGCCGTGTCTTGAAGGCCATGTTCTGAACAGGCATAACGCACCTCATGAACAACCGTCTGCACACGTCAGGCAGGTTCATGGGTTGGGAGCAATGTTGACCGGTGAGCCCGGCAACGTCTCGAGCGTGGCATGAATACAGACCAGGGCAATAGTGTCGATCAGGGACAGGCCGATCAGCAGCTGCGCAGGCCTCACCGCCTGGGGCTGCGGGGACTGTTTATTGCCTTGTGTGCGCTGATTGTCGTTGCAGGTGGCTTTGTCGGATTCTGGCAAAAGTCGGCATCAATTGAATGGCAGAAGAATGCGACCGGAGATGGCATCGTCGTATTGACCGGCGGTCCTGAACGCATCTCCACGGCGATTGACCTCCTGCAGAAGAACTCGGCAAGCCGGTTGCTGATTTCCGGCGTCCATCCTGCCACCACGGCTCGCCAGATCGGCCGCATCATGGGGGTCAAGCCCGACCTGTTCAAATGCTGCATCGACCTGGACAAGAATGCTGCAGACACTCGCGGCAACGCCACTGAAGCTGCAGTCTGGACCGCCCAGCGCAAGTTCAAAAAACTGCTGATTGTCACCAGCGATTACCACATACTGAGGGCCATGAAAGAATTTTCCCATGCCATGCCTGATGTGGAACTTGTGCCTTGCCCGGTGACCGGTCCTGACGGGCGCAACCCATGGTCAAATCTCTCTTCCCTCAAGCTGTGGTTCAACGAGTACGTCAAGTATCTGCTTGCCCTGCTCCGCATCGGAACCGGGAACTGATCGCTCCTTTCATTTTGTCCGGAAGTTGGCCTGCCTCATGCTTGCGTTTCGCTCACTGCTGTTCAACCTCGTGTTCTACATCAACCTGGTCGTGTTCCTGGTTCTCGGCTTCTGGTTCATGTTCACACCACGCAGCTGGTCCATGTGGGCACTGAAGCAATGGGCCAAGGCCAGCCTCTGGTGGCTGAAGGTCATTGCGGGAACGCACATGGAAGTGCGCGGCCGTGAACACATCCCGCAAGGTGGTGCCCTGCTGGCAGGCAAGCACCAGTCGTTCTGGGACATCTTCGCCCTGCTGCCGCTGTTCGACGATCCGGCCCTGGTACTGAAGAAGGAACTCACCTGGATCCCGCTGTTCGGGTGGTTCTGCCTCAAGTTCCGGATGATCGCCGTTGACCGCGCCGCCGGCACTTCGGCGCTGAAAAAGATGACTGCAGATGCAAGGCAGGCAGTGGCACAGCGCCGCCAGGTGATGATCTTTCCCGAAGGCACAAGGTCGGCTCCCGGTGCCAAGCCCGACTACAAGCCCGGTGCAGCAGCGCTCTACATGCAGATGGATGTCCCGTGCACCCCGTTTGCGCTGAATTCCGGGGTGTTCTGGCCGCGGCGCAAGTTCATACGCAAACCCGGCACCATTGTTGTAGAGTTTCTCCCCGCCATTGAACCCGGTCTGAACCGCAAGGTTTTCACCGCACGGCTGCAGGACGAGATAGAAACAGCCACGGGCAAGCTGTTGCGCGAAGCCGGTCACGATCCTACCTGACACTTGCTTGTTCCAATTCAGCGCCTGCTGCTGTACACTGTTTGTTCGCGACCCGAGTAACGCCATGACCGATAGCGCACTAGACCCCATCGCCCATGAAATCTGGGACATGAAGTACCGCTTCAAGCGGGCAGACGGCACACCGATCGACGAGACGGTGGACGATACCTGGACACGTGTCGCCAAGGCACTGGCCCAGCCCGAAGCGAAACACAAGCGTGGCCGTTGGGAACAGGCGTTCCATGAGGCAATGTCGGGTTACAAGTTTCTGCCGGCTGGCCGGATCATCGCGGGTGCAGGAACGGGCCGCAAGGTGACGCTGTTCAATTGCTTCGTCATGGGCACCATCGAAGATGACATGAGCGCCATCTTCAACGGTCTGCGTGAAGCGGCCCTGACCATGCAGCAGGGCGGCGGCATCGGTCATGACTTCTCGACGCTCAGGCCAAAAGGTGCGGCAGTGAAAGGTGTCGGCGCAGACGCCTCCGGTCCGCTCAGCTTCATGGATGTGTGGGATGCCATGTGCCGCACCATCATGTCGGCCGGTTCGCGCCGTGGCGCGATGATGGCGACCATGCGCTGCGACCACCCCGACATCGAGGACTTCATCACTGCCAAGCAGGATGCAAAAAGGCTGCGCATGTTCAACCTGTCGGTGCTGGTTACCGATGCCTTCATGCAGGCAGTAAAGGACGATGAGAGCTGGGAGCTGGTGTTCGACGGCAAGGTCTACCGCAAGGTCCGCGCCCGCGAGCTGTGGGATCGCATCATGCGATCAACCTACAACTACGCTGAGCCAGGCGTGATCTTCATCGACCGTATCAACCAGCGCAACAACCTGGCCTATTGCGAAACCATTCATGCCACCAACCCGTGTGGCGAGCAGCCCTTGCCGCCTTACGGGGCCTGCCTTCTCGGCTCGATCAACCTGGCGCAACTTGTCTGGTATCCGTTCGAAGACCGCGCCCATGTCTGCAAGCAGGATCTGGCGAAGATAACGGCAACGGCAATCCGCATGCTCGACAACGTCATCGACGTGTCCAACTACCCGCTGGAAGCACAGGCCCACGAAGCACGTTCCAAGCGCCGCATTGGCCTCGGTGTGACCGGACTGGCCGACGCGCTTGCCATGTGCGGGCTTCGCTACGGTTCACCCGAGGCAGCCGCTGCCGCCGAAGACTGGATGCGTCAGATCGAAAGGGCTGCCTATCTCGCCAGTTCGGAACTTGCTGCCGAGAAGGGCGCATTTCCACTGTTTGACCAGGACGCCTATCTCGCAAGTGGCCACGTGCAGGAGCTCGACGAGGATGTACGAGCAGCCATAGCCAAACACGGCATCCGCAATGCGCTGCTCACCTCCATCGCACCCACCGGCACCATTTCGCTGTTTGCCGGCAACGTATCATCAGGCGTCGAGCCGGTCTTCTCGCTCAAGTACAATCGCAAGGTACTGCAACCCGATGGCAGCCACGTGGTAGAGCCGGTGGAGGATTTTGCCCTGCGCCTGTTCCGTCAGATCAAGGGCCAGGACGCGCCGTTGCCAGACGCATTCGTGACGACGGCAGAGCTGAGCCCGCATGAGCACCTGATTATGCAGTCGGCTTTGCAGAAGCACGTCGACAGCTCGATTTCAAAGACGGTCAACGTTCCCGAGAACATCAGCTTCGAGGCATTTCGCAATGTCTATGCCGAGGCCTGGGACATGGGCCTCAAGGGCTGCACCACCTACCGGCCGAATGACGTGACCGGATCTGTCCTGTCCGAAACACAGCACGAAGGCGAAGCCCAAACCGCACTGCCATTGAGCGCACCACCAGCCCTGACCGGCGAGCAAGCCGATGCGAGCGTGGTCTACATGCGCCAGCCGCTTGACCGGGAGACGGTTCTGCCCGGCTTCACCTACAAGCTGAAATGGGGCGACAGCGACCACGCCATCTATATCACCATAAATGACATCATTGAAGATGGGCGCCGCCGCCCATTCGAGATTTTCATCAACTCCAAAAACATGGAGCACTATGCCTGGACCGTCGCCCTGACCCGGATGATCTCGGCAGTGTTCCGCCGTGGTGGTGACGTGTCATTCGTGGTGGAGGAACTGAAAGCCGTGTTCGACCCGCGCGGCGGGCACTGGATGGAAGGCCGCTATGTACCCTCGCTGCTGGCAGCCATCGGTGGCGTCATCGAAAAGCACATGCTGGAGACGGGCTTCCTGAGCAAGGCAGCACGGCTTGGCGAAGGCGACCCCGCAGCCCGGGCCCTGCCACTTGCTGTTGGCGATACGCACGCACCAGGGAGCCAGTGCCCGAAATGCGGCGAAGCAGCCCTTGCCTTCCAGGAGGGTTGTGCCAATTGCCTGTCCTGCGGGTATTCAAAGTGCGGCTGACACGATAATCGTCCATTGACGGATACCGAATTTTGTTCTACTTTTGTTCTCATCAAATCAGGAGTGAACATCATGGCGCAGGCAATCACCGACATGGATCTTGAAACCGAGTTTGGCGACCGGTTCAGTTTCTGGACCGGCGCATCCGGCAAGCGCTACATTCATTCAGTCTATGCGGTTGACGATTGCCCGCCCCTGCCGGGTGCGATCTATCTCGAAGTCGCCATATCCTCGCAAGGCAAGCGTATCCCCGTTCGCTCCGGCCGGTTCTCCCCATTTTGGGATGCCGCCCTGCTGCAATCATCGAGCCGCTCTGCCGCAGTGACGGAAATTCATGTTCATCTGCTCAGCAATGATGAATCGGAAAGCCTCGCTGTCCTCGCCGACCTGCGGGAAGGACTGGGCCTGAGCTCAGCTCAACCGGCTGCACGCCGCGAAACGCCAGCTGCCCGTTGCGAAAGGCCGGCACCTGCGAAGCACTCTGGCCTCAGCGATGTACCTGCCCTTCCGTTGTTTGATGGATTAGCCGCCTGAGCCCGCACGTTCGGCCAGCGCCAGCACCTCTTCCATGTGCGGGTCGGTGAAGCCCTGCTCGCGGATGTGCTCCAGCGTCGAGGCGATGTACTCAACGCACGGGCCGCCCTTGCCGTGCCCCTGCAGAACGAATGGCAACAGTTCCTGTGCGGTGCGCTTGCCGGCATACTGCTCGTGGCTCTGATCAACCACGTAGACCAGCGCCCTGACGCGCTCCTCACCCGCCGCGCGCCGCACAACCATGTCGCGCCATACCTCCTTGTAGACCATGGTCACCTGCTCGCGCTCGCGCAGGTAATCAAGCGTTGCTTGCCGGCCTGATGACGCAACCCGGTAACCGATGCCGCGGCATTTGCCGCCCTTGTCCAGCCCCAGCACCATGCCCGGCTTTTCCGGTGTGCCACGGTGGACATGGCTGTAAATACACAGCCGCCGGTGGACGCCATGCATCAGCGCCTCGCAGCGCTCCTCAAACTCGAACCCGGGCCGCCACATCAGCGAACCGTAGCCAAACACCCACAAATGATCGTCCATTTCACAAAACCTGCGCACGATACCGCCGCCCAATTGCCATAGGGCTACAACATTCCACGCCACAGCGACACCGTGCTAATTTCTGACCCTCGCAAAATCGATTCGGCCGTTGCAGCCAAACCTGTATCCAAACACCATGAACGACCCCCTCGCCGTCAAAACCACCAGTCCCTTGAAAATGGCCGTCCCGCTGATCGCCTTCCTGCTGATCGCCGCCGCCTGGTCCGGTTACTGGTATTATGCCAAAGGACAGGCGCAGGACCGCCTGGCAAGCTTCGAACAAGACACTCTGGCGCTCAACTGCAACACCCGCGACTGGGGTGGGTATCCGTTCCGTATTCATTTCGACTGTACCGCGCCGAAGATCATCGCTGGCAATATTGAGGCGAGTGCCGACAAGCTTCGGCTCATCATCCAGGCCTGGAACCCCAATCACATGCTGGGGGCAATTTTTGGTCCCGTGACCCTGAATGGGCTGACCCTGTCGGGAGACACCATCAGGTTTTCCTACAGAACCTCGGAAGGCAAACTTGCCATCGCATCCCTGCTGGGGGAAAACCAGTCCGTTACCCTGCCCGGTGGACAGACAATCAAGATCGAAAAGGTACAAGCCCACAGCCGCCCGCAACCGGATCAGGCAAGCAGGGTCCAGCTTGCTGCGACAGTCTCGCAACTGGCACTCGACGATCTTCGCCTGGACAGTTTGAAGCTGGATGGACACATCACACCCGACCGTCTCTCAACCGGTGACGGGTTCAGTCTGCTGAGCGAACCGTCCAACTATCTCGACGCTATCTGGATGGTGCAGCGCCTGACCGGACTTGACGATGAAAACATGAACGCCGCCCAGCAGATCATCAGCCCGCTGCTGAAAGAGAACAACAACAAGCTGCCAATACTGCGCAAGGACGGACGCTGGTTCTGGGGGCCGTTCCAGATCAGCAAATGAAGACGCGTGCAGCTCTCATCTCTTGTCCTGCCCGCCATCCTTGGTAACGCGTCCAAAGTCCGGGCGTGCCGTATCCTGGCCGGCATCAATGACACCCTTGCGGATTGCCCGGGTACGGGTGAAAAACTGTTGCAGCATTTCGCCATCGCCCCACCGGATTGCCCGCTGAAGGGCGGACAGGTCTTCGGAAAATCGCCCCAGCATTTCCAGCACCGCATCCTTGTTGGTGAGGAAGACATCACGCCACATCACCGGATCTGATGCTGCTATCCGGGTAAAATCGCGAAACCCGCCAGCCGAGTACTTGATGACCTCGGAGCTGGTGACCTCCTCAAGATCGGCGGCAGTGCCCACAATATTGTACGCAATCAGGTGCGGCAGGTGCGAAGTAATCGCCAGCACCATGTCGTGATGCTCCGGATCCATGATGTCCACATCCGAGCCGCAGGCCTTCCAGAAGCTGGCCAATCTGTCGATTGCTGTCTGATCGGTGCCATCAGGCGGCGTCAGGATACACCACTTGTTTTCAAAAAGACTGGCAAAGCCCGAATCAGGTCCCGACTGCTCAGTGCCCGCGATCGGGTGTCCCGGAACGAAATGCACTTCATCGGGAACATGAGGCTGGACATCAGCAACGACTGCCTTCTTGACCGAGCCCACATCCGTCAGAATGCAGCCGGGGGCCAAAGCGGGTGCGATCTCCCTTGCCAGTGCACCATAGGTGCCGACCGGCGAACACAGGATGACGAGATCCGCACCCTCGACCGCAGCTGCCGCACTGTCGTGCACTTCATCACACAGACCAAGCTCCATCGCCCGGTCCCGGGTCTGCTGTGATCGTGCATAGCCGGAAATGGCGTGCGCCAGCCCGTCACGCCGCATTACATGGCTGAGCGACGACCCAATCAGGCCCAGCCCGATAAGGGCGACCTTGTTGAATGGTTCAAAAGCCATGCGCACTCACGATCCCTGGTCCATGAACTCCTGCAGGGCCTCGATAAGCGCCTGACAACCATCTGCATCGCCAATCGAAATGCGCAAGGCTTGCGGCAA
>JAWVYF010000029.1:0-16688 GCA_033722845.1 Anderseniella sp.
AGGCGGCCTCAAGTTCACTGGAGAACTGCTTCCAGGCGGCTGCCGAGCGCCGCGTCCAGCGCGCATAAGCCGGGTTGTTGGCGCCCTTGCCCTGTACCCACACCAGCCCGAAATTGCCACGCGAGGCTCGGAAGCTGCCATCGTCACCATCGAGCACGATAACAGTGCGCCCACGGCGCAACAGGCCCCATGCCACGCTGAGGCCGACGACGCCGCCGCCTATGACTGCATAATCCGCTTCCATGACCGCCACCTCGTCGCCATTGCACCGGATTGTCAAGCATGCGGCGGCACGCGCTGTTGCGGGGTGGACGCGAATGTTTCACCATTGCGACATGCTGACGTCCGTGACCTCACCAAAGCGGCTTTTGCCGGTTGTCTTTTCCGACCTCGACGGCACCCTTCTGGATCACGAAACCTACTCGTTTGACGCTGCCCGGCCTGCGCTGGAGGCGCTGAAGTCGCGCGGTATTCCCCTGATTCTCGCCAGCAGCAAGACCCGCGCAGAAATGCGGGACCTCGCGCCGCAAATCGGTGCCGCCGGGCTGATCTTTGAGAACGGAGGCGGGGTTGAGTGGCCCACCAACCTAGAGCCCACCATCAGCGACACCGCCCAAAGCCCCGACTATGCCGGCATTCGCGCACTGCTGGACGGATTGCCAGACCATCTTCGTGCGACGGTGAGTGGCTTTGGCGATATGGCCGATGAAGAGGTTGCTCAGGCGACCGGCCTGCCGCTGCAAGGAGCCAGGCTGGCCCGGCAGCGTGAACATTCAGAACCATTCACGTTTTCAGGCAGCCCCACCCAGCTCAGCGAGATCGAGAAGGCGGTAGCGAAGAAGGGATGGCAGCTTGTCCGGGGTGGCCGGTTCAACACCATAACGGGAAGCAACACCAAGGCGACACGGCTTCAACAGATCGCCTCTGCATATGCGGCAAGCCAACCCGCCGGCACGCAGGTGTATACCATTGCGCTTGGCGACGCGCCCAACGACGCGGCCATGATTGGCGCGGCTGATCGAGGATTCATCATCGCCAATCCGCACGGCACACCCATGCCTGAGCTGGCCGGAGAAGAAGCGGGGCGTGTATCCCGTTCCATATTGGCCGGACCAGCAGGCTGGAGCGAATCCGTGACCCAGGCGTTACAAGAGATCGACACACTTACAGATGCAGGAATGACTCGTGGCTGATTTTCACCAGACTGGCGCTGTTGCCACCCTTCATCGCCTCGTTGGCTACGACTACGCAGAAGTCGAGCGGCGGCTGATCCAGTTCTCCGGCACACGCAAGACGACGTTGATCCTGCCATCACTTTTTTCCGAGCTCGAAACACCGGCGCTGGCCAACATCGTCGATTGCCTGAGCGAAGTTCCCTATCTCGACCAGATCGTCATCGGACTGGACCGCGCAAGCGAGGAGCAATTCAGGTTCGCCAAGGACTATTTCAGCCGTCTGCCCCAAAATCACGTGGTGATCTGGAATGACGGCCCGCGCATGCGCAAGGTGCAGGATGCCATTGCCAATGCCGGCCTGACCTCTGGTGAACCGGGCAAGGGACGAAATGTGTGGTACTGCCTCGGCTACGTGCTCGCCGCCCAGCGTGCCGATGTCATCGCACTGCATGACTGCGATATCATCACATACAACCGCGAACTGTTGGGGCGGTTGATTTATCCGGTTGTCGACCCGTCTTTCCCCTACCTGTTCTGCAAGGGCTACTACCCGCGCATTGCCGACGGCAAGCTGAACGGGCGTGTAACCCGGCTGCTGGTCACGCCGCTGCTCAACGCCCTGTCCAGAACCGTAGGTGCGAGTGAGTATGTCGACTACTTGAAAGGGTTCCGCTATCCGCTGGCGGGCGAGTTTGCGATGCGGACGTCCATCGTGCCGGATATCCGCATACCATCCGACTGGGGGCTGGAAGTGGGTATCCTTTCGGAGGTGCGGCGCAACACCAACCTGCGTGCCATCTGCCAGGTGGATATCTCAGACGCCTATGACCACAAGCACCAGCCCTTGTCGGAGGAAAACCCGAACGCCGGGTTGTCGAAAATGTCTACCGACATCACCAAGGCTGTCATCCGCAAACTGGCAACGGATGGAACGGTGTTCAACGCGGCCACCTTCCGCACCCTCAAGGCGACCTACTATCGCTGTGCGCTGGACGTGCTGGAGATGTATTACAACGATGCCAAAATGAACGGCCTGCATGTGGACCGGCACCGGGAAGAACAGGCAATCGAGCTCTTTGCCGCCAACCTGATCGAGGCAGGTCAGGCGTTCCTGGAGAACCCGATGGAAACGCCGTTTGTACCGTCCTGGTCGCGCGTTGCTGCAGCAGACCCTAACATCATGCACCATATTCTGCAGGCCGTCGCGACCGACAACGCCTGACGCTGCAAAGATCAGCCCTCAGTGTTGGACAGCCAGATGCACTGGTAGGGCGCAAGCTCCAGTTCGCAAGGCGTGCTGCTGCATGGCGCGCCAGAGATCAGATCGCACCAGGTACTGCCGGGGGCGAGGTCCAGCGAAACGGTGTTCAGCACGGCCGTGCGCGGCTGCATGTTGGCGATGGCCAATATGGTCTGCGACTGATCGAGGCTGACACGTTCCACCCCGAACAGGCCGGGACCGAGCTGCATAACCGACTGCAGCGCATTGGGATGAAACGCCGACTGCCGGCTGCGGATGGCAATCAGTTGCTTGAGCCGCTTGAAGACCTTGTGCCGGTTCGATGTTTCGTCGGCGAGCTCTGCTTCCAGGTCTCCGTAGTCGAGTTGTGAGCGGTTGATGGTACGATTATGACTGGTGCGTTCCACACCTGCCACATCGTTTGGCGTGGCCAGCAGTGAGTGGATATAGAAGGCAGGGATGCCCTGCAGAGACATCATCACGGTCTGCGAACACAAGAAGCGCTCGACCTGGTGCGTGTCTGGACCATCCAGTGTCCCGCGCATGGCATCGAACAGCGCGATGTTCATCTCGTAGGGATGGTCGCTGCCATCGGCTGCCTTGCGCATACTCAGCAGTCCACCAAAGCCGGTGATGGCCTCGATCATGGCCAGTTTTTCATCGTCACTCAGCAGCCCCTCCAGCGGGCGCAGGCCAATGCCGTCGTGGGAGGCGGTGAAATTCAGGTAGGCGCATCCCAGCTGTGCCTGCGGCATGGTCATCAGCCATTTGTTCAGCGCCGCGCACGAGCCCGACAGAAGCGCATGGACCAGCAATGGCGGCAGCGAAAAATTGTAGATCGCATGGGCTTCGTTGCGATTGCCGAAATAGGTCAGGTTCTCGTGGTTCGGGACGTTGGTTTCGGTAATCAAGGTGATCTCGTGTTCGCAGTGGTCACACAGCGTACGCATCAACCGGACGATCTCATGGGTTTCAGGCAGATGAATGCAGTCGGTGCCCGGCACTTTCCAGATGAAGGCGACGGCGTCGAGCCGGACAATCCGCAGTCCCTTGTCGATCAGGAAGCGCAGAATTCGAATGTACTCGACCAGCAGGCCGGGATTGGAGAAGTCCACGTCGACCTGGTCATGGGAGAAGGTGCACCAGACATTGCGCAGCCCTGCCGCCGTTTCGACCGGGTTGAGAAGCGGGTGAGAGCGTGGCCTGACGACCTGGCTCAGGTCGTCGCCCTCATTGGCGTACTTGATGAAGCCGTTGCCGGGTGACTTGTCCTGGCGGAATTCGACCATCCACTGGTGCGAGCTCGACACGTGGTTGAGCACCAAATCACCCATCAGCCGGAAGTCATCAGCGATGCGGGTAATGTGGGCCCAGTCCCCCAGCAGGGAGTTGACGCGATAATAATCCACCACCGCAAAGCCGTCGTCCGAGGTGTAAGGAAAAAACGGCAGGATGTGGACGCCCGGTATGACCCGGTCGAGATGGCGGTGGAGGAAATCGTTGAGCAGCACAAGGGGTGGATTGTTGCCGTCAACAATCGAGTTGCCATAGGTGATCAGAACGCAGTCTGCCGGCGACAGCGACGATGCATCTGCCGCGTGGGGCGCGGATGGAGATGTGCCGTCCGGCCAGAAGGCGTCAAGCAGCTGTGCCGTCAATTCGCCCGCATCGGCCTGCGGGTAGATCAGGCCGACGTGGGCTTCCACGCGCTGGCGCAGCAGCGCAGACACCTGTGCCGCGGCCGGCATGCCTGTATCGCTGCCATCGCTGGCTGAAATATTACTCACCCGCCCTGCTCCACTCCAGATAACGCAACTCGCCCGCTCCCCGGTATAGCAAGCTCACTGCCAACCGTTAAGCTTACGCCATGACGCATCTCAGTCCTGCGTGATGACGCCGGCAATGCGCCGGGCCGCATCCTGCAACAACGACTTGTTGGACAGGAAGTGCTGCTTGTTCAAGCGGATTGAAGGGCCGTGATAGGCAAGCGCCGCCAGAAAGCGGCCCGTATCGTCGACCACAGGCACGGCTATGGCGACCATGCCTTCCATGAACTCCTCGAAGTCGAACGCATGGCCCTGGGCCGCAATTACCTGAAGCTCCTCCACCATTCTGTCCAGAGAGGTTATGGTGTTGGGCGTGAGTTGCTTCATGTTGAGCGATTGCAGGAACTTCATGCGGCGCGCTTCAGGCAGGCTGGCCATGAACGTCTTGCCGCTTGCCGTGCAGTGGAACGGCACATGGGTGCCGATGGGCAGTTGCACGCGCAATGCCCAATCGGTTTCAACCCGGTCGAGGTAGCTCATGCCGCTTTCTGCCGGCACCACGAAGTTGACGGTTTCGCCCACCCGGGCTGCCAGTTCTTCGAGGATCTGGCGGCGCGCCACATGGATTTCCGACGCCGACATCAGGCCGGTCGCCATTTCACGCAGCCGCCGTGCCGGGCGCAGCCGCTTGCCACCGGGGACATAGGCGATGAATCCTTCCGCCAGCAGGCGCGTGCACAGCCGGTGTGCTGTTTGCTTGGGCAGACCAAGGCGCGCATTGATTTCGGTTGGCGTCAGCGCCGTCGGCGACCTGGCAATGATTTCCAGAATGCGCAACGTCCGCAGGCTGGTTGGAATCTTGCCGTCTTCGTCGCCATTCATCCGAAAATCCCTTCTGGTGCCAGTGCAGAAAAACTTTCTGTCCAGACGCTTTCATTGTTGCGCGGAGATCATAGACGCAGTTAGGCTGTTTATCGAGATAAAAAGTCTCATTTTTTGGATTCTTTGGACAGGTCGATTTGCAGTACGATTTTGTCATCGTCGGAGCGGGTTCGGCTGGCTGTGCGCTGGCCAACCGGCTGTCGGCAAATCCGAACCATTCTGTTGCCCTGATCGAGGCGGGCGGGCGGGACAGCTCGCCGTGGATCCACATTCCCGTGGGTTACTTCAAGACCATCAAGAACCCAGCGCTGAACTGGATGTACCGGACCGAGCCGGACCCCGGCCTCAACGGGCGCGCACTGAACTGGCCACGCGGCAAGACGCTCGGTGGCTCAAGCTCCATCAACGGGCTCTTGTACGTTCGCGGCCAGCCGCAGGACTATGACCACTGGCGCCAGCTCGGCAATACGGGGTGGTCGTGGGAAGACGTGTTGCCCTACTTCAAGCGCGCCGAATGCTGGGAAGGCGGCGAAAATGAACTGCGTGGTGGCTCCGGCCCGCTAACGGTGAGCCGGTCCAACCGGTCGTGGCCGATTGTCGATGCCTGGGTGGAAGCAGCACAAGCGGCCGGCTTCCCCTACAATGACGATTATAATGCGCAAGACCAGTACGGGGTTGGCTACTTCCAGCTGACCGCCCGCAAAGGCCTGAGGTGTTCATCTGCGAAGGCTTATCTCAAACCAATCCGCCACCGGAAAAACCTTCACATCATCACCAACGTCCTCACGTCCCGTGTCCTGTTCGACGGCAAGCGCGCCATCGGCATTGAGGGCATAAGGGGCGCAGAGCGGGTCGAGATAAAAGCGCGAAATGAGGTCATCCTGTCGGCCGGCGCCATCGGCTCGCCGCAAATCCTCATGCTGTCCGGTATCGGCCCCGGCGACCAGCTTGGCGCGCACGGCATCGATCTCGTCCACGCATGCGCAGGCGTCGGCAAGAATCTGCAAGACCACCTGCAGGCGCGACCCGTCTACAAATGCTCGGTGCCCAGCATCAACACCCGCACCCGCGGGCTGCTCAATCAGGCGAAGATTGCACTTGAGTATGCTGCGAAACAGTCCGGGCCGATGACCATGGCTGCCAGTCTCGGAACGGGCTACCTGAAGACCCGGGATGAGCTGGAAACACCAGATATCCAGTTCCACATCCAGCCCTTCAGCGCGGACAACCCGACAACGGGCACGCATGAATTCGACGCCTTTACTGCGTCTGTCCTGCAACTGCGGCCTCAGAGCGCCGGGGAAATCCGGCTCAAGTCAGCCGAGCCGCGCGAGCACCCGGAAATCCATCCGAACTATCTTGCGACGGCGCTGGACCAGGAGACCATTGTTGAAGGCATCCGCGTGGCGCGCCGCATCTGCCGGCACGGGCCGGTCAAGGATATGATCACCGAAGAACATGCGCCCGGCTGTGCCATTGCCGATGATGACTACGACGGCCTGCTGAACTGGGCCCGCGACACCGCCACCACGATCTATCACCCGACCGGGACCTGCAAGATGGGCAACGATTCAATGGCGGTGGTGGATGAACGCCTCAAGGTGCGTGGTGTCAGCCATCTCCGCGTGGCGGATTGTTCGATCATGCCGCAGATTGTGTCTGGCAATACCAATGCACCTGCCATCATGATTGGTGAAAAGGCATCCGACATGATTTTGGAGGACGCACACTAGACAACAGCTTTACCATCCAGCCGCTGGGAAGCCTTCGACAGCTGGCACTCAACAAACGGGCAAACCCCGAGGGCAAATGCGAGAATAGGGAGGAGATATATGTCCATTCTCAACAAAATGACGAAAAGAATCGCAGCCACGACTCTGCTGGCAGCCGCACTGGTTGCTCCGCAGATCGCGAATGCGAAGCCGGTAACCATCCGGGTGCAGTCGGTGATCTCGGCAAAGGCTGACGAAGTCACCATGCTCAAGGACTTCGCTGCAGACGTGCTGGCGCTGACCAAGGATGATCCGGTCACCATCGAAGTGCTGCCGGCCGGTGCCGTTGTGGGCGTCAAGGAAACCCTCGATGCTGTTGACAAGGGCCTCGTGGAAGGTGGTTTCGCCTGGACCCACTACTGGTCGGGCAAGCACCCTGCAGCAGCCCTGTTCGGTTCACCGCCAGCTGGCGGCGGCATCGGCATGGACAACCTGGCTTTTGTGTCGTGGTTCCAGTTCGGTGGCGGCAAGGAGCTGTATGACGAGCTTTGGAAGGAAATGGGCGTCAACGTGAAGGGCTTCATGCTCCAGCCTGTTGGCCCAGAAGCGCTCGGCTGGTTCAAGGAGCCGATTGCCTCCATGGACGACTTCCGCAAGTACCGCTTCCGCACTCCTCCGGGCATTCCCGGCCAGGCCTACAAGGACATCGGTGTTGCATCGGTTGCCATGGGTGGCGGCGACATCCTGCCGGCGCTTGAGAAGGGTACCATCGACGCAGCCGAGTGGTGCTGCCCGAAGCCTGACTCTGTGTTCGGTTTCCAGAAGGTACTGAAGCACTACTACCTGCAGGGTCTGCACCAGGTGGTCGTGAACGCCGACATGTACATCAACGGCGATGTCTACAACTCGCTGACCGATCACCAGAAGAAGGCACTGGAAGTTGCCGCCAACGCCTCGCTGTCCAAGGCGATGTCCTACCGCATCTACGAGAACGGCAAGGCACTGAAGGACCTGGTGGACAACCACGGCGTTCAGCTGCACGACACCCCGGCAGACTACTTCCCGGCCTACATGAACGCTGCCAAGGCATTGCTTGAAAAGAACGCGTCTGAAAACGCGTTCTTCAAGAAGGTCTATGACAGCCAGAAGGCATTCGCGGAAATCGCCGTGCCGTTCTGGGCCGGTGCACAGGCTTCCAACGCCGCTCTCGGCAAGGCCTATGCGGACAGCCTGAAGAAGTAGGCCAATACAGCAAGTTGTGGCGGGCATTTCCTGATTTAATGGGGGATGCCCGCCCTCTCCGCCTTCGCAATAGCCTTCAATCTGTGCAAGGCTATCGCCAAAGCGGATAACGAAACCGGCGCACAAGACGCCGGCGTTGCTGGGAGGGAGGGCCACCATGGCCGAAGAAGTAGGCGAGCTCGACATCACCGACGAGCTGATTGCGGAGCGCCGTGCGGAACAGCCCGGCCAGACACCAGAAGACATGACGCCGTGGCAGCGGCCTATCACAGCGTTCATTGACGTGCTGAACCTGTGGGCAGGCCGGATCATCTGCCTGCTACTGGTGCCATTGATCTTTGTGATGGTATTCGAAGTCGTTTCACGCACGCTGTTCGGCACGCTGACCGGCTGGGGCATGAACGACACTGCCATCGCGCTTGGCCTCGGGCCGACGTTGTGGGCCTACGACATATCGCGCATGACGGGCGGCGTGATCTTCATGATCGGTGCGGGCTACGCGCTGATGCGTGGCGTGCACATTCGCGCGGATTTCCTGTACCGAAACTGGACGCCTAAGACGCAGGCCACCGTAGATGCGTCGCTGTATCTGCTGTTTTACTTCCCGGCCATGCTGCTGTTTTTCTGGTCGGCATCAGACTTCTGGTGGGATGCCTTCCAGAAAGGCGAGACCACTATGGACTCCACCTGGGCGCCGATCTTGTGGCCAGCACGGCTTGCCATGCCGGTGGGTGCCTTCCTGCTGATGCTTCAGGGCATTCCAGAGCTGTTCCGTGCCTTTCACCAGATGGGCAAGGAGCGTGAGCGCATCTTCGTACGGCTGCTGATCCCCTACGTCATCCTCCTCGCCATCATCGTTGTCTCGGTTTATCTGCCGAAGACCGTGCCGTTCGATGACTGGTTCATGGCTGCTTTCGGCGGCGGGTTCGGGCTGGAAAAGCCGACCATCGGCCTGATCATGCTGGGCGCGATGCTGTTCTCGATCTTCGTGGGCTTCCCGATCTCGTTCACCCTCATCTTCCTCGCCTTCACGTTCGGTTCGTGGGGAACAAACAGTGCGGTCACATTCTTCCTGATGACGCTGCAGGTGAACTCCACCATGCTCGACGACCAGCTCGTCGCTGTGCCGCTGTTCATCTTCATGGGCATCATGATGGAACAGGCCGGACTGATGGAGCGACTGTTCAAGGCCGTCCAGCTGATGATGTCGCGTACCCGTGGCGCGCTGTTCATCGCGGTGCTGTTCGTGTCCACCATATTCGCTGCTGCCACCGGCATCGTCGGCGCATCGGTGACAATTCTCGGCATCATGGCAGCCAAGACCATGAACAAGTCTGGCTACAACGTGCGGCTTGCTGCTGGTACCATTACCGCAGGCGGCACGCTGGGCATCCTCATTCCGCCGTCGATCATGCTGATCGTCATGGGGCCGGTGCTTGAAGTGCCGGTGACGGACCTTTTCCGCGCCGCCATCGTGCCGGGCATCTTGCTTGCGGTTCTATACATGGCCTATGCGCTGATCCGCTGCTGGATCAACCCGGCCATGGGCCCCATCCTGCCGAAGGAAGAGCAGCCGGAAACCTCACCGTTCTATATGGGTGAAGTGGCGCTCGTTGGCGTTGGCCTCGGCATGCTCGTGTGGCTGATCGTAGCCGGTGCGAATGGCGATCTGGCCATCTTCCCGTTGGCCGGGCTGATAGCACCCATCGCCTGGATCGGCATCATGTTTGCCATCTACAACTGGTCGAGAAAGAACAAGCCGGGCGGCTTCTTCTTCTCTGACCTGTGGTACGAATTTTTCATGGGCCTGGTCCCTCCGACCATTCTCATTGCGTTTGCGCTGGGCTCCATCCTGGCCGGTTGGGCGACCCCGGCTGAAGCATCGGCGTGTGGTGCACTTGGCTCGATCCTGCTGTCACTGGGCTACGGGAAATTCAACTTCACCCGGTTCTACGATGCGCTGATCAAGACGCTGGAAATCACCGTCCTGATCATGTTCCTGGTGGCGGCGTCGAACTTCTTCGGCGCGGTATTCTCCAACCTGGGCACACCTAAGTTCCTTACCGAGGTGCTGTTGTCCTTCGAGATGTCGACGGCTGCCATGCTGGTGCTGGTCATGGCGCTGGTGTTTCTGCTTGGCTGGCCGCTGGAGTGGGTGCCCATCGTGCTGATTATCGTGCCCATCCTGGTGCCACTGCTGGAAAGCCTGAATGTCAACCTGGTGTGGTTTGCCATTCTGGTGGCGGTGAACCTGCAGACCGCGTGGCTGTCTCCACCGGTGGCGCTATCGGCCTACTTCCTGAAGGGTGTGGTGCCGGAATGGGACCTGAAGGACATCTACTTCGGCATGATGCAGTTCATGGTCATCCAGGTTCTGGGCCTTGCGCTGATCTTCCTGTTCCCCGGCTTTGCGCTATGGCTTCCGGACTGGCTGTCAGCCAATGGAGCACAGCCCTTCTTCAGTTATATCGGCTATGGAACCCAGTAACCTCACCGGTCACGTAGCATGCGTGACCGGCGCATCCTCAGGGCTTGGACGACGCATTGCGCGGGCGTTGGCAGAGGCAGGCGCGAGCGTGGTGGGTGTTGCCCGGCGTGCCGGCGAGCTGCAGGAATGGCAAGCTGAAACCAGTGGCGAGACGGCCATCGTCACAGCCGACCTGGCAGACCGAGACGCGGTGGCCCGCGTTGCCAGCCAGGCCGCAGAGCCCTTCGGTGCGCCGGACATTCTCGTCAATGCGGCCGGCATCAACACGCGCCAAAAGGCGGATGATGTCACGCCGGAGGGCTGGGACATCACGCTGGACCTGAACCTGCGTACGCCCTTCTTCCTGGCGCAGGCGCTGGTGCCGGCCATGAAGGCCAGGGGTTGGGGCCGCATTCTCAATATTGCGTCGTTGCAATCTCGCCGGGCGTTTCCGGGCGGCATCTCGTATGGCGCATCAAAGGGCGGCGTCGAGCAGCTCACCCGTGCCATGGCGGAGGCCTGGTCTTCACATGGCATCAACGCCAATGCACTGGCCCCCGGTTTCTTTCCGACGGCTTTGACCGGGCCGGTATTTGCCGACGAGGAAAAGGCTGCCGCCAACGCTGCACAAACCTGCATCGGGCGCAATGGCGAGCTTGACGACATTGTCGGTCCGGCCCTGTTCTTCTGCTCTGACCAGTCAGCTTATGTAACGGGCCAGACCCTGTTTGTGGATGGAGGCTTCACCGCCAAATGAAGGCACTCGTCTATACCGGCACTGAACAGATGGCGTTCCGCGACGAGGCTGACCCAGCCCCGCGCGAGGGAGAGGTTCTGGTGCGCATTGCTTCGTCGGGCATCTGCGGATCGGACATGCATGCTTTCCTGGGCCACGACGAGCGCCGCCCTGCCCCGCTTATCCTCGGCCACGAGGCGGCCGGCACCATAAGCTCCGGCCCGCGCGCTGGCGAGCGGGTGGTCATCAACCCGCTGGTGACCTGCGGTACCTGCGAGGCCTGTGCCTCAGGACGCAACAATCTGTGCCCCAACCGGCAGATCATCTCGATGCCGCCGCGGCCCGGTGCGTTTGCCGAGTATGTGTCGATGCCGGAAGCGAATCTCGTCAGCATTCCCGATGGCGTGGGCGAGGATCAGGCGGCATTGTCGGAACCCATCGCGTGTGGCTGGCACGCGGTGCGGCTGGCGCAGGCTGCCCTGCACAAACCGCTGCAGGACGCGCGATGCCTGGTCATCGGCGGCGGTGCCATTGGCACAGGCGCCGCATTGGTGCTGGCCGCCCAGACCGCCGGGCACATCACCGTGCTGGAACCGAACGATGCGCGGCGCAAGGTCGTAGAGGAGATGGGCAGTTTCGAGGTTGCTGCCAGCGATGATGGCCTGGCCAACGGGTTCGATCTGGTCATCGACGGGGTGGGATATGCGGCAACGCGGGCAACTGCCAGTGCCTGCGTGAAGCCGGGTGGCGTCATCATGCACATCGGGCTTGGCTCATCCGAAGGCGGCCTGGATGTGCGCCGGATGACGCTGCAGGAGATTACTTTCATCGGGACCTATACCTATACCCCGGCTGACTTCGTGGACACAGCTCAGGCCATCTTTGACGGGCGCCTTGGTGCGCTGGACTGGATGGACGTCCGGCCCTTGTCGGACGGATTCGCAGCCTTTCAGGACATCCGGGCTGGCAAGGTAGCGGCGCCGAAGATCATCCTCAAGCCGTAACGGGGTTCCCGCTGAGGATGGCAGGCTCACGAAAACCGTTGGTATCCTTGAGCTTTGCACTGGTTGAGACCGGTCTCATCAGGTAGGTCTGTAAGCATCATTTGTGCATGCTGCCGGGAGGGCCTGCATGGCCGGGGCTGAGGCCACACAATCACGTATTGACCTGAACGGGATTTCGAAGGCATTTCCCGGCGTGCTGGCCAATGACAAGGTCAGCTTCAGCGTGATGCCCGGCGAAATCCACGCGCTCCTGGGAGAGAATGGTGCGGGCAAGTCCACCCTCGTCAAGATGATCTACGGTGTCATGCAGCCTGATGAAGGCCGCATCCGATGGAACGGCAAGCCCATTACCATCGCTTCGCCGCGCGAGGCGCGCCGGCAGGGCATCGGCATGGTGTTCCAGCACTTCTCACTGTTCGAGGCCCTTACCGTTCTGGAGAACATCGCACTTGGCATGGACGGTTCCATTGCGACCTCAAAGCTTGAGACCCGCATTCGCCAGGTGCTCGACCAGTATGGCCTGAAGCTCGATCCGCACCGGGTGGTGTCCACTTTGTCGGTGGGTGAGCGCCAGCGCATCGAGATCGTACGCGCCCTGCTGCTTGAGCCGAGCCTGCTGATCATGGACGAGCCGACCTCGGTGCTCACCCCGCAAGAGGTGGCGCAACTGTTCGAGACGTTGCGCCAGCTTGCCGCCACCGGCTGTTCGATCCTCTACATCTCGCACAAGCTGCACGAGATCCGCGACCTTTGCGACACCGCAACCATCCTGCGTGGCGGGCGCGTTGTTGCTACCTGCGACCCGCGCAAGGAGACGCCAAAGTCGCTCGCAGAGATGATGATAGGGACCAGCCTTCAGCAGGTCAGCCGTGAGCGCGAACACACGCTTGGCGACGTGCGGTTCTCGGTCAATGGCCTGTCGCTGACTGGCGAAGGTGACTTTGGGGTGACGCTGTCAAACATCCGTTTCGACGTTCGCGCCGGTGAAATCTTTGGCATTGCCGGAGTTGCGGGCAATGGCCAGAACGAACTTTTGCAGGCGCTGTCGGGCGAGCGCACATCTTCACCGGCAGACGCCATTACGCTGGATGGCCAGCCGGTGGCAAACCTCACCATAAGCGGGCGACGTACGCGCGGGCTTGGCGCGGTACCGGAAGAGCGCAATGGCCATGGTGCTGTGGCCGACTTCAGCTTGGGCGAAAACACCTTGCTTACCGGCCGCCGCCGCATGGGGCTCGCCAGCAACGGTATCATCAACGCGTCCGCGGCTTCAGGTTTTGCCGCCAAGGTCATTGCCGCGTTTGACGTGAAGGCGACCGGCCCATCCGCGCTGGCAGGCTCGCTGTCCGGCGGCAACCTGCAGAAGTTCATCATGGGCCGGGAAATCCTGCAGAAGCCGGACGTGCTGGTTGTGTCACAACCAACCTGGGGTGTGGACGCAGGCGCTGCCGCCGCAATCCACCAGGCGCTGGCAGACCTGGCCGCACAGGGCTCGGCCATCGTGGTGATCTCGCAGGATCTCGACGAGCTGATGACGTTATGTGACCGGCTGGCCGTCATCAATGAGGGGCAGCTGTCGCGCAGTCTCGACGTGGGCGCAGCCTCCATCGACGAGATCGGGCTGTTGATGGGTGGTGTTCACGGCGACCCTGCAGCAACAGCCGAATTCAGCGAGGGCGCCCATGCGCATTGAGCTGATCAAACGCAAGGAACCCAGCCGGATGATGATGTGGCTGACGCCGGTCATCGCCGTCATCGCCACCATGATTACCGGGGCCATCATCTTCACCGCGATCGGCTACAACGGGGCTGAAGCGGTTGCCCGCATCTTCTTTGCGCCGCTGCTCGACACCTACAAATGGCAGGATCTTGGCGTCAAGGCCGCACCCCTCATTCTGATCGGAGCCGGACTGGCTATCGGCTTCCGGGCCAATGTCTGGAACATCGGAGCCGAAGGCCAGTACGTGATGGGCGGGCTGGCAGGCACCGGCATTGCTCTCCTGACCTGGGAAATGGAAGGCGGCTGGATTCTGCCCCTCATGGTGTTTGCTGGTGTCGTGGGCGGGGCAGCGTGGGCAGCCTTTCCGGCCTTCCTCAAGACCCGGCTCAACGTCAACGAAATCCTTTCGAGCCTGATGCTCACCTATGTGGCCGTGCAGTTGCTGTACTATCTGATGCGTGGCCCCTGGAAAGACCCTCAAGGGTTCAACTTTCCGCAGACGAGGCTGTTCTCCGACAGCCAGATCCTGCCCACGGTCGTGCCCGGCACGGTCGTGCATCTGGGCGTGCCGATCGCATTTCTGGTGGCACTGACCCTGTGGTGGGTCATGAACCGCTCGGTATTCGGCTTCCAGATCAGGGTGGTGGGTGCAGCCCCTCACGCAGCGCGCTATGGCGGGTTCGATGCAAAGCGCACCACATGGGCAGCGCTTCTTATTGGTGGCGGCCTGGCCGGTCTTGCCGGCATCCTCGAGGCGGCCGGTCCGTTCGGCCAGATGGTGCCAGCGTTTCCCACCGGCTACGGCTTTACCGCCATCATCGTAGCCTTCCTCGGCCGGCTGCACCCGGCCGGAATCATTCTCGCCGGGCTGGTGCTGGCGGTGTCTTATGTGGGTGGCGAAATGGCGCAATCCTCGCTTGGTCTGCCCAATGCAGCGACCGGCGTGTTCCAGGCCATGATGCTGTTCTTTCTGCTGGCGACGGATGTTCTGGCACGCTACCGGGTGCGCATCACCGGCCGCGCAGGCGCAGGAGATGCACCATGACGTCTGCCATGCTGATTCCTGTCATCATGACCATCGTCGGTGCTGCCACGCCTATTTTGCTGGCAGCGCTGGGTGAGCTGGTGGTTGAAAAGTCCGGCGTTCTGAACCTCGGCGTTGAAGGTATGATGCTGATTGGTGCCGTCACCGGATTTGCAGTCACCACAGTAACAGGCCAGCCTGTCATCGGCATACTAGCCGCCATGCTGGCCGCAGCCGGTGCCGCCTTCATTTTCGGCTTTCTCACCCTTACCCTGACCGCCAACCAGGTCGCCACCGGCCTTGCGCTTACCATTTTCGGTATCGGCCTGTCGGCCCTTGCCGGAGGCGATTACGTGGGCCGGACGGTGGACGTGTTCGGTTCGGTCTTCCCAACCGGACTTGCAGAGCACCCGTTCTGGCGGGTTATTTTCGGCTACAGCCCGATTGTCTATTTCTCGATCATCATGGTGTTTGCGGTGCGCTGGTTCCTCCGCTCCACCCGTGCCGGTCTGATCCTGCGCGCAGTGGGCGAGTCCGACACGTCGGCCCATTCGATCGGCTATCCAGTCATTGGCGTGCGCTATATGGCCGTGCTGTTCGGCGGCGCGATGGCGGGCATTGCCGGTTGCTTCTACTCGCTGGTGCTGACGCCCATGTGGGCCGAGCAACTCACCGCAGGCCGCGGCTGGATTGCGCTGGCGCTGGTCGTGTTTGCAAGCTGGCGGCCCGGCCGGTTACTGCTGGGAGCTTACCTGTTCGGGCTGGTGATGACGCTCGAACTGCATCTCAAGGCCGCTGGCGTATCGCTGGTCGCGCCGGAATTTCTTGCCGCCATGCCCTACCTTGTTACCATCGGCGTGCTGGCGCTGATCTCGGCACGCAAGGCCGGATCATCCGCCGCGCCTGCCTGCCTCGGCAAGCCGTTCAAACCGGGCAACTGACCTCACCCGGACACCGCCAGTTACGGAATGCGCGCACCACCCTGCTTCACCCGGCGTAACGGGATGGATGACTGGATCGAGGCCACGCCCGGCACGCGGGTCAACCGGCCCACCAGAAACTCCTCAAACTCCTTCAGGCCCGTCGTGGCGATGCGCAACAGGTAGTCGCGGTCGCCGGTCATCAGCCAGCAGTCGACCACCTCCGGAAACTCCCGCACCGCCGCCTCAAAGGTGGCAAGCGCGTCGTCCACCTGGCGTTCCAGTTGAACCGACACGAACACGGACACACCGAACCCCAGCGCGGTTTCGTCAATCAGCGCGGCATAGCCAGTGATGATGCCCGCCTTCTCAAGCCGGCGCACACGGCGCGCAGTGGGCGTGGTGCTCAGCCCAATGCGTTCGCTCAGATCCTGCAACGACATCCGGCCATCGCCACTCAGGGACCTCAATATCTGAACATCAAACCGGTCACGTGTATCTGATTCAGCCATAAAAATCTCATCTTGTAGGATAATCCACCAATACCAACACAAACCAAGCCATACTTTGCGCGGATAGCGCAAGTCAAACCGAGGTACTTTCGCCAGGGCGCGTTGCAGCGCGAACGCCCCACCCTTGCGATGGACACCACCACCGATGAACATGCACACTGGCTCCAGCACAACGAACGCCCGGCGAGCCATGAACAAGCCTGATGCCCTGAAGATCATTGAACAGCGACTGCTGTGGCTGTCGCACTGGATGATCCACAACGCCAACAACATCCGGCCGAAGGAGGA
>JAWVYF010000030.1:0-16565 GCA_033722845.1 Anderseniella sp.
CCGGCCTAGTTGGCCGGATCAGGCCACGGAAACGTGTCGCTGAAGGTCAGCTTGGCCAGACCATCAAGCGCCATCACATTGATCTCGAACGTGTCATCCGGGCCAAACACGGCCTTGCCGGTGGGCCCGGCAGTGCGATTCATGTGGCCCCATGTGACAGCTGACCCCGACGTGGCGCTGGCTTTTTCAAGGGCAAGGCTGGCACACAGGTCGCCTTTTTTGCCACCACCGGAGCACTGCGTCCACGGCGTCCAGAACAGGCCGCTGGCAGGCAACCCTGGCGCCACGGTCTGGCGGAAGTGGAACGGAAAGTTGAACCCGCGCATCCTGTCTCCGGCAATCGTTACCATGCCTTCAACCGGCTGCGGCAGCTTGAACCCCACCCACATGCCCAGCCGATAGGCCAGCTTGCCGCCCTTGCCCACACCGACCTCGAAAACCGCATGACCGGCAGATATCGACTGCAACTGGGCATCCGGCGTGTCACGCCACTGAACGGGGGCCCCTTCGCTTTCAAACCGCAACGGACCTTCATAGCCCGGCCCGAACGCAGGCGCCTGCCCCGGCCACAAGGCAGAGGCTCCAATCAGCGTTGCACCAAACAAGAACGCCAGCGCAACATGGCGCGCATGAGTTTGCTCATACAATTTCAAAACAAGACCTCGCTTCAAAGGGTTTCGGGGCCGATCATACTGCCAATACCAGTCTTACTGAAAGTCGCCTCGCGTCATCCGTATTGACAATCATCAACGCGCACACTGCGGCACGGCAATATCCTTTGTTGCAGGACGGGAGTCATGTCCAACCCTGCAAGGAGGATCAATCCGATGCGATCTCTCAAACAACTGGCGCTGGCATCTGGCCTGGCGCTGTGTGCAACATTTGCGCTGGCAACTGGCACACCGGCAAATGCTGCGCCGCTGAATGCCGTCACGGCGGCAACAGGTGTTCCACAGCTTGATACATCAAGCGTCTCGCCGGTCGAGAAGGTGCGCCACCGCCGCTACCGCCGGCATCGGCACGGGCCCCGCCATCGTAGCCGCCGTGGCCGGCATCGCCATTACTACAATGGCTACTGGTACGCCTTCCCGTGGTGGCTGCACTCGGTGCCGCCGCGCTACAACCGGTGCGCCTACTGGCGCCGCCAGTGCCGCATTCGCTGGGGCAGCGGCCGCGACTATCGCGGATGTGTGCGCCATCACGGCTGCAGACCGTAACACGCTGAAAACAGCGTGAACGACAGGCCAGTCCGGGTCATGCCTCAAGCCCGGGCTGGTCTGCCTCAAATCGACTACTGGGTGACGTGATTGTCCGCTGGGGTATAGGTGTAGTGCCAGGGCTCGTCAGGGCTCTTCAACGGGCCTGAAAAAGATGGCCCGGCAGCGGCAATGCTGGCCCTGAGCTTCTCATCCCAGCCTTCTGCCCGCCAGATGTTTTCCACCTGCCGTGAGTTCGCTCCGGCGTAGATCGCGCCATCCTTCATGACCTGAAAATCGATCGCGCTGGCGCGGCCATGCAAGGTCAGGCCGGGCGCTGCCAGGTTGGCCCGTTTCGGTGGCCGGTAGCCGCGCAGCCAGGTGCGCAGCTCTTCGAGCTTCACCTGTTCGGCAGCAGCAAACTTGCCCTTGAACGCAGTTTCAATATCCGCCGCCGCAGCGCCGACGGACTTGTTGGAATTCCACTTGGAAATCTGGCTGTCGAGACTACGCACCGTGCCGTGCACATAGATTTCGTAACCCGGATTGGCGGCCTTGAAGTGTTCGTTGATAGCCGCAATTTCGCCGCGCAAGGCGGTGTGGGCCTCAGACGCCTTGAACGCTTCGATCTGTGCATCCGTCCAGCTCCAGCGCGTCTTGATGCGATCGCCATAGCGAACATAGCTGCGCAGGGCGAGCAGCTTGCGGCCAAGCTCGGGAATTTGCGCCAGAGCCTGATCGGACGGCGGCGGGGCAAGCTCGCTCATCACGGCGTCAAGGCCAGATTCCCCAGCCTGAACAGGCATGTGCACCAGCGGCAGGCATACTGCCGCCAGCGCTGCGCATGCAAACCGCCGGGTGAACATTACGCACCCTGCCACCGGTTCAGCCCAGATCGGGCGCGACGGGCACGACAATGCGGCCACGCACCTTGCCTTCAAGGAATTGCGGCGCGGTCTCGATCACCTTGTCGAAGGCGACCTCGGCCATCATGGCCTCCAGCTTTGACATGTCGAGATCGGTTGCCAGCCGTGCCCATGCGGCTTCGCGCTCGGGCCGGGGAACCATGACGCTATCAACGCCGGCCAGCGTAACGCCGCGCAGAATGAAGGGGGCGACCGAGGTTGGCAGATCCATGCTGCCAGCGAGGCCACAGGCGGCCACACATCCGCGATACTTGATCATGGAAATAACGTTGGCGAGCACAACGCCGCCGACCACATCAACCGCACCAGCCCAACGTTCCTTGTTGAGCGCGCGCGGCTTGCCGCTGAGTTCCTCACGGTCGATGATGCTGGCAGCGCCAAGGCCTTTCAGGTAGTCCGCCTCGGACGTGCGGCCCGTCACGGCGGCGACCGTGTAGCCTTTTGCCGCCAAAAGCGCGGTTGCCACCGAGCCAACGCCACCGGATGCACCAGTGACGACAATTTCGCCGCTATCCGGCGTAATGCCGTTTTTCTCAAGTGCCAGCACGCACAGCATGGCGGTGTAACCCGCTGTGCCGATACCCATCGCCTGGCGCAGGGAAATGCCGTCCGGCAGCTTGACCAGCCAGTCACCCGGCAGTTGCGCACGCCTGGCCAGCCCGCCCCAATGCTTCTCGCCCACGCCCCAGCCGTTCAGCACCACCTTGTCGCCGGACTTGTAGTCAGCATGGTTGCTTTCGGCCACGATGCCGGAGAAGTCGATGCCGGGCACCATCGGGAAGCTGCGCACCACGGGCGATGCGCCGGTGATGGCCAGGGCGTCCTTGTAGTTCAGCGTCGAGAAGGCAACATCGACAGCCACCTCGCCCTCACCCAGCGCTTCAAAGCTGACCTGGTCCTGCTTGACCGACTGTGTGTCGTCCGTCTTGTCGATAACGATTGCGTCGTACATGGAGCCTTACCCCCTCAAAATGCGTGTTTCCAAGGATGGAGGCTGCGCAAAGCGCGGGCCACCACCGTGTTTCAGTCATCCGTCTTAGCGATGAAGCCGGTCCGGCTCAAGATGCCTCTCGCGCAGCCCATGCCTTCTGGAAGGCCGGCCGGCCGCGCACCCGGTTCATGTAGGCTGTCAGCGGGCCTTCGGGCACCTGCCACTTGTGCATGCCAATGGCCCAGCCGAAGCAATGCACAATCAGAATGTCGGGTACGGTGAACTTGTCACCCATCACGTAGTCATTGCCGCCAAGCCGCTCTTCAAGCCAGCCCATGGCGCGCGAGAAATCGTATTCGCAGGCCTTGATGGCATCCGGCGAGCGGTACTCTTCCGGCAGCACGAAGGTGTGCTTGGCCGCCCACCAGCAGGTTGAATCAAGCTCGTCGAGTGCAAAGTGCAGCCAGCTGTCCTGCCTGGCGCGCTCGATGGTGCCTGCTTCATAGGTGCACACGCCATGGCGGTCGGCGATGAACTGGCAAATGGCCATGCTGTCGATGATCACCTTGTCGTCAACGACCAGCGCCGGAATCTTGCCGGACGGGTTGTAGTTGCGCGCTTCCTCGCTACCGGCGGCGGCGGCAATGACCTCATACTCCTGACCGGCTTCCTCCAGCATCCACATGACGCGGAAACCACGGCTTTTGGGCGAGCCTATGAGTGTATACATGGGATGAACCTCTCTTGTTACCTGACTGAATTGACTCTAGAAAACGCAACCGCGCGCCGCAATCGGCCAGACCGCCTCGACCGTTCCTTCATCAAGGCCGCCACGCACGCACACGTACCAGTCATGCAGGTTCACGGTCGGGTCGATGTGACCGGGCACCAGCCACAGCCTTTCGCCCAAACGTGGCCGGTGCGCGCCAGGTGCGACCGTGACGATGCCGTGTTCGTCATTGGCGCCTGAACAGGTCAGGCCATTGGCGTTCCAGACGGTTGGCAGGCCGGAATCGATGGCCGCCGTCTTGTGCCCGGCATCGCAAACGCACTGGTCCGGCACCGCAACGCTCATCACCGTGGCAGCGATGAACAGCGCATGCTCGAACCGTGGCAGATTGGAGCCGTCCGCCGGCTGGTTGCGGGCATAGTCGGCATCCATGAAGCAATATGAACCCGCCTGAAGCTCGCCCCACAGGCCGGACTGGGCCTCTTCGTAAAAGGTGCCTGTACCGGCACCCGTGACCACCGGGCAATCGATGCCGGCATGGTCAAAGGCGGCAAGCGTGGCCCGCACCCGCTCGCCCGACATGGCAATGGCGGCTGCACGCTCCTCAGGTGTGCGAAGGTGCTGCGCGCCACCGTGATAGGCCTGCAGCCCGCCGAAGTTGAGCCCGTCATGGTCGAGGATGGCCTGGGCGAGATCAGCCGCAGCACTGCCAGCCGCCACGCCGCAGCGCCCCGCCCCGGCATCGATTTCCACCAGCACGGTGAGGGTTGCCCCGGCAGCGCGTGCCGCGCGCGCATAGGCGGCCACTTGAGCTGCGTCGTCAGCACAAACGGAAATGCTCGCGCGCGCGGCAAGCTCCGCCAGCCGGTGCAGCTTGGCTTCACCCGCGATCTCGTTGGAAACGAGCACATCGGAAATGCCGCCATCGACCAGCACCTCAGCCTCCGACACCTTCTGGCAGCACTGGCCCACCGCCCCGCGCGAGCCTTGCGCCAGCGCCACATGCGGGCTCTTGTGGGTCTTGGCGTGCGGCCGCAGGCGCATGCTGGCTGAAGCGGCATAGGCGGCCATCGCATCAAGATTGCGCTCGAAGGCGTCCATGTCGATCACCAGTGCGGGCGTGTCGATGGCACAAACCGGATCACCGGGCTGGGCGGGGCTACGGGTTGTCATGGCAAGGCCTCCGGGGTGTCATAGTCGGCAAGGATTGCATCCGTATCCATCTCGACCCGCGTAACGCCTGCTGCGCGCAAGAGATCGCGCGCGCCAGTGTCGCCACTCAAGCGCTGAAGCGCTGGAAAATGCGCCCGGCCGATGATGACCGGGTTGCCGCGCTGGCCCTGATATGTGGGCACGACGATGGCGCTTTCATCTGCGAATGCATCGATGAGTGCGTTGATCTCTCCGGCACACACACGCGGCATGTCGCCCAGCAGGACCATCGCGCCATCACACCATTCGGGCACGGCAGAAATGCCGGTTTTCAGCGAACCTGCCTGACCATCTGCAAAGGACGCATTGTGCACGAACAAGACATCGAGCCCGGCCAGCGCCGCTGCGACCTCGTCCGCCTGATGACCGGTCACGACGATGACCGGATCAAGCTCGGTTGCCAGGGCGGCCTCGGCCACGGTGCGCGCCATGGGCTGACCGTGCCAGTCTGCCAGCAGCTTGTTGGCCGCGCCGAAGCGGGACGAGGTTCCGGCCGCCAGAATGATGCCTGCAAGCGTACTCACCGGCCTGCCTCGCGCGGTGACGGGCGGCTGTCGATCTCCATCAGCAACCCGCCTGCCCCCATGTCCATGATGTCCTGCGGGCGCACGTCGATGCCGGCCAATACCCGCGCCAGCACCCAGTCAAAGCCATTGAGCTTGGGCGAGCGCGCGCACGACGGCACGCCGATCACCGGACTACCCTGAAGCGAACCCAGCATCAGCAGGTTGCCGGGATCAACCGGCATGCCCAAATGAATGACGTCACCGCCTGCCGCCTGCAGCCCGGCGGGCACCACATCGCCCCGGTCCACGATGGCAGATGCGCCGAACACCAATACGGGATCATGGCCCGATGCCTTCAGCTGCCGGATGCCCTGGGCCACGCCTTCTATGGTGTGCGGCACCTCAACAACCTCGCCAAGTGTGCTGCCGAACCGCTCCAGCCGGTCGCGAATAACCTGGGCCGACTTGTCCAGCAGGCTCTCCTTCATGCCGTCGATGCGGGTCAGCACCAGCCCTGCCCTGTGCGGGGTGAACGGCATGACCGACACCAATGGCCCGGCTTCGGCCAGTGCGCACGCCTCGTCGATGATGGCGGCAGATGCGGCAAACGGAATGATCTTGACCGTGGCGACCATCTGACCTTCTTCCACGGTCTGAAACGGCGTAAGGGTTGCCAGTGTCACCGCCTCATCAAGACGGTTGAGCGCGCGCACAAGACCTGCATCCACCCGCACAACACCGGCAGATGCGGCGTAGATGTTGGCCCGGCCAGTGGACGCATCTTGCAGCGCCAGCCCGTCCCCGGTGACGGCAACGGCAAGGCGCGCTGCCGCCACGTCTTCGTGGATGTCGCCTGCCTCCAGACGGGCAGCAAACACGGTGTTCACACCGGCATCAGCCAGCGCAGCAACGTCTTGCGCCGAGAGCATTCTGCCCTTCTTGAAGCTGACAGCGCCCCGGCGCACCGAATGGGCAAGGATGGCCCCTTCGGCTGACGACACATCCAGCTTGCCGAATTTCATGACGATGAACCCAGCCGCAGGGCTTGCGTCATCTCGGCCATGATGGAGATGGCGATTTCAGGTGCGCCGCGCGCACCGATATTGAGCCCGATAGGCCCGCAAATGCGCGACGGGTCCTGACCTGCCGCCTTCAGGCGCTCGGCGCGCGCGCCTTGCGTTTTCCTGGAGCCAAGCGCGCCAATGTAGAAACACTCCGACTTGAGCGCGATGGTCAACGCCGGGTCGTCAATCTTGGGATCATGGGTGAGCGCAATAAACGCAGTGCGCGCATCAAGCCCCACATCCGGCAATACTTCGTCGGGCCAGTCGGCATGGAGCGTGACGCCGGGAAACCGCTCTTCGGTGGCGAATGCGCCACGCGGGTCGATGACCGTGATGTCATAGCCGGCCTGGCGCGCCATTGGCACAACAGCCTGCGCAATGTGCACCGCTCCGATGACGACGAGGCGAAGCGGCGGGTTGTGAATGTGGATGAAGGCTTCGCCGCTAGCGGTTGAAACGACTCCCGATTTGTCAAACCGGAAGCCTTCATCCAACGCCTCTGCAAGCGGATGCGACGCAGCATCAGCGCGCGGCACCACCTGTTGCTCGCCGCTTGCCAGATCGGTGATGACGGCAAGCGCCACGCGGCCAGCGCGGGCATCGGCCAGAACCTTGAGCGTTTGCGCATCCATTGGCTTAAGTCCCGGTCACGACAGGCTCGACGTAAACCCGTATCTTGCCGCCACAGGCAAGTCCAACCTCCCAGGCGGTCTCGTCAGCCACGCCAAACGACAGCACTTTCGGCTTGCCGGTATCGATCGCCTCCAGCGCCTCGGTGACAACGGCGCCTTCAACGCAACCGCCCGACACCGAGCCTTCGAAATTTCCATCGCCATCAATGACAAGTTGTGACCCGACCGGTTGCGGGGCAGAACCCCACGTCTCGATGACGGTTGCCAGCGCCACCTTGCGGCCTTCGCCGATCCACTGATTGGCCTTGTCCAACAGGCCTGCATCATTGCTGCTCATGTGCTTGCCTCCATTGCCAGCCGGTCTGCTGCCTGATCGAGCCAGCGGCGCGGATCATGCGCCAGCTCACGCGAGCCTGACAGCACTTCCGCGAGGTCCGCAAGTGTATTCAGGTTGTGGCATGGACGGAACTCGTCAACGTAGGGCATCATGGCACGAATGCCGGCCGCGCGCGCTTCGAAGCCGGCATAGCGCAACAGCGGGTTGAGCCACACGACGCGCTTTGCAGAGCGGTGCAGCCGCGCCATTTCAGCCTCCAGCACCTGCGTATCATCGCGGTCAAGGCCGTCGGTCATGATCAGGACGTGTGCGCCCTGCGCCAGCACCCGGCGCGACCACTTCACGTTGAATTCGCGCAGAATATGCCCGATGCGGGTGCCACCGGACCAGTCGTTCACATGCGAACCGACAAGCTCCATCGCTTCATCCACATCGCGGCGCCTCAACTCGCGGGTGATGTTGGTCAGCCTGGTGCCGAACGTGAACACCTGCACCCGTGAGCGGTCATTGGTGAGCGCATGGAGAAAATGCAGGAATACCCGCGAGTAATTGGCCATCGAGCCGGAAATATCCAGCAATACGACCAATGGCGGTTCACGGGTCTGGCGCGCCTTGAACTTCAGCGCCGTCATGTCGCCACCAGAACGCATGGACGAGCGAAGCGTGGCGCGCAGATCGATCTTGCCACGCGATGCAGGCTGGAACCGCCGCATCTTCACCTCAAGGCGGTTCATCCGCATGCGCCGGATCGCCTCGCGCGCCTGGCGCTCTTCCTCGGCGCTCATCTGCTCGAAGTCCTTCGAACGCAACACCTCGCGGGCCGACGCGGTGTACTCGCCTTCGAGCTCGATCTCGTCGCGTGGCCGCTCACGCGCCGACTGCTGCTCTTCATGGTCGAACATGGCTTCAGCCAAACGCTTCTGGCCAGCCTTCTTCTTGTCCGGCTTGGTTTCCACGCGCACCTGCTGGAATAGCAGCTGCATCATCTGCTCGATCATCTTGGGCTTGCGCCAGAATACCTCGAAGGCATGGTCGAACAGCATTGTATGTTCGTGGCGCTTGACGAAGATGGAATGCAGGATCCAGTAGAAATCCTTCTTCGATGACATGCCACCGCCCTGCACCGCGTCGAGCGCATCCAGCACGGCACCCGGGCCAACCGGCAAGCCGGTTTCACGCAACACCCGGGCAAAGTGCATGATGTTGGCCGGAAGCTGACCAGTCGGCGCGGGCTTGTTGGAATTGGCGGGGGTCAGTTCCATACTAGTTCACAATGCCGGACGGAAAACCGGGTCCCACTTTTCCTGGCATTGTTCTAGACACGATTGCGTATCTCCGACTGGATCTGGTCCACCAGCCGCTTGGCCTCGGAGCCTTCCATGCGGGCGATGTCATCCTGGTATTTCAACAGCACACCCAGGGTGTCATTGACTATCTTGGGGTCAAGCGCCAGCGCGTTGAGTTCGTTCAAGGCCGACACCCAGTCGAGCGTCTCGGCCACGCCGGGCGACTTGAACAGGTCCTCACCGCGCAGCGCCTGAATGAAGCCGACAATCTCCTTCGCCAGTTGATCACCCACTTCAGGTTTCTTGCGCTTGATGATGTCCAGCTCCAGCTCGGCTGATGGATAGCCAACCCAATGATAGAGGCAGCGGCGCTTGAGCGCGTCATGCACTTCGCGGGTGCGGTTGGAGGTGATGATGACGATGGGTGGCTCGGCAGCCTTGATGGTACCGATCTCGGGGATGGTGATCTGATAATCGGACAGCACTTCCAGCAGGAATGCCTCGAAGGCTTCGTCGGTGCGGTCAAGCTCGTCGATCAGCAGAACCGGCGCACCGCCGGCATGGGGCTCGAGCGCGCGCAGCAAGGGCCGCTTGATCAGGAAGCGGTCGGAGAAGATGTCTGACTGAAGCCGGTCACGGTCATCGACGCCTTCGGCCTCGGCCATGCGGATTTCGATCATCTGCGCCGAATAATTCCACTCATAAACGGCAGCCGAGAGATCAAGGCCTTCATAGCATTGCAGCCGGATCAGGTCGCGGCCCAGGGTCTCGGCCAGCACCTTGGCAATCTCGGTCTTGCCAACGCCGGCCTCGCCTTCCAGAAACAGCGGACGGCCCATTTTCAGCGCAAGATAAGCCACCGTCGCCAGTGGCCGGTCGGCTATGTAGTTTGCGCCGGAGAGAAGTTCGACGGTTTCATCAATGGAACCTGGCATGTGTGTTGTCATGCTGCCTCATGTATGGACTGAAACGGCCCGCAAGCGCAAAACGCCCACGGGCCGGTGCTAATGTGTTGGCTGGTGGCAAGCCACGGACCTACTTGGCCGCTGCCACCGCGCGCTTGGCCATGACACCCACGAGGTGAGCCCGGTATTCGGCCGAACCATGAATGTCCTCGTTCATGTCGTCCGCCTTGACCTTGACGCCGGCGATGGCATCTGCGGAGAAGTCGGCAGACAGCGCCTTTTCCATTGCCTTGTCGCGATAGGCAGAGCCCTTCGCCCCGGTTACGCCAACGCGCGCACCCTTCTTGCCGAAGTCGGCCACGAAGACGCCGACCATGGCATAGCGCGACGCCGGGTTCGGGAACTTCGAATAGGCCGAACGGGCCGGAATCTCGAACTCGATCTGCTTGATGATCTCATTGACCCGAAGTGCCGTCTCGAACAGGCCCTTGAAGAACTTGTCCGCTTCGATGGTCCGGCTGTCGGTGACCACCTTGGCGTTGAGCGCCAGCAGGGCTGCCGGGTAGTCGGCAGCGGGGTCTGCGTTGGCGACCGAGCCACCAATGGTGCCGCGGTGGCGCACGTGCGGATCACCGATCTTGCCAGCCAGTGCGGCGAGCGCCGGAATGGCCTTCTTCAGGTCCTTGTTGTTTGCCACTTCGGCGTGGGTGGTGCCGGCCATGATGGTGACCTTGGTCTTGGTCACCTTGACGCCGGAATTGCCCATCGCCGACAGGTCGATGATGTCGGACGGCGTGGCCAGCCCCTGCTTCATGGTCGGGATCAGCGTCATGCCGCCGGACATGACCTTGCCTTCCTTCTTGGACTTCAGCAGCTTGACGGCATCCGCCAGTTTCGCCGGGCGGTGATACTCGAAGTTTTCCATTTGTCCTGTCTCCTTACCCGATGATTATTCTGCTGCTTCGCGCAGGTGCGCAGAAGCGGCCCAGATACGCTGCGGCGTTGCCGGCATGTCAACGTGCTTGACGTCCAGCGCATTGGCCACGGCATTCATGAATGCCGCGGGCGAACCGATGGCGCCTGCTTCCCCACAGCCCTTCACGCCAAGCGGGTTGGACGGGCTCTTGGTTTCGCAGAAGCCGAGCTTGAACGACGGAACCATGTCGGCGCGCGGCATGGTGTAATCCATGTACGAGCCAGTCAGCAGTTGGCCGGAGTCGTCATAGACTGCCACTTCGGCCCATGCCTGCCCGATACCCTGGGTGAGCCCGCCGTGCACCTGGCCTTCCACGATCATCGGATTGATGACCTGACCGAAGTCGTCAACGGCAATCCAGTCGATGATCTCGATGTTGCCGGTATCAATGTCCACCTCCAGCTCACACACGTGCGTGCCTGCCGGGAAGGTGAAGTTGGTCGGGTCGTAGAAGGCGCCTTCCTTGAGGCCCGGCTCCACTTCGGACGTCGGGAACTTGTGCGCCACGTAAGCCGCCAGCGCCACTTCGCCGAAGGCCATTTTCTTGTCGGTCCCCTTGACCGAGAAGGTGCCGTCCTTGAAGTCGATGTCCGACTCGGCAGCCTCCATCACATGAGCGGCAACTTTCTTGGCCTTGGCCTCGATCTTGTCGAGCGCGCGCGACATGGCGCTCATGCCGACGGCTGCAGAGCGCGAGCCGTAGGTGCCCATGCCGAACTGCACCTTGTCAGTGTCGCCGTGCACGATGGACACCTGGTCGATATCCACGCCGAGGCGCTCGCAAACGAGCTGCGCAAACACCGTTTCGTGGCCCTGGCCATGGCTGTGCGAACCGGTCAGCACTTCGACGGTGCCAACGGGGTTCACACGGATTTCCGCCGACTCCCAAAGGCCCACGCCAGCCCCCAGCGAGCCCACTGCGGCTGACGGTGCAATACCGCACGCCTCGATGTAGCAGGAGAAGCCGATACCACGCGCCTTGCCCTTGCGCGCAGCTGCCGCCTTGCGCTTGTCGAAGTTGGCGTAATCGATCAGCTCAAGCGCCTTGTCGAGGGTGGCATCAAACCCGCCCGCGTCATAGCACATGATGACCGGGGTCTGGTGCGGGAAGGACTGGATGAAGTTCTTGCGGCGGATATCGACAACACTCATGCCGATCTCGCGCGCGGTCGCCTCAATGAGCCGCTCCACGACGTAGGTGGCTTCCGGACGGCCTGCGCCACGATACGCATCGACCGAGGTTGTGTTGGTGTAAACCGCGTCCACCTCTGCATAGATGTTCGGGATGTTGTACTGGCCCGACAACAGCGTTGCATACAGATAGGTGGGAACCGACGAGGCAAACAGCGACAGGTAAGCACCCATGTTGGCAATCGTCTTGGCGCGAAGCCCGAGGATCTTGCCATCCTTGTCGACGGCCAGCTCGGCGGTGGTGATGTGGTCACGCGCATGCGCGTCGGTCAGGAAGCTCTCGGAACGGTCAGCCGTCCACTTCACCGGGCGGCCGCCAATTTTCTTGGAGGCCCAGGTGCAGATCACTTCCTCGTTGTAGATGTAGATCTTGGAGCCGAAGCCGCCGCCCACATCCGGCGCAACGACACGAAGCTTGTGCTCAGGCGCCAGGCCGAGGAAGGCCGAGATGACCAGGCGTGCCACGTGCGGGTTCTGGCTGGTGGTGTACAAGGTGTAGTGATCTTCGCCGGTGTCATAAGAGCCGACGGCCGCGCGCGGCTCGATGGCGTTCGGCACCAGGCGGTTGTTGACCAGGTCGATCTTGGTGACGTGATGCGCCTTCTTGAAGGCGGCCTCGGTTGCGTCCTTGTCGCCCAGTTCCCACTCGAACGCAGTGTTGCGCTTGGCAACGTCATGCACCTGGGCGGCACCCCTCTTCTGGGCATCGGCAGTGTGCACGACAGCCGGCAGCGTCTTGTAGGAGATGTTGACGCTCTCGGCGGCGGCCTTGGCGATGTCGCGGGTTTCGGCAATCACCACGGCAACCGGATCACCCACATGGCGCGCACGGCCCTGGGCCAGCAGCGGATGCGGACCGGCCTTCATTGGCGAGCCGTCCTTGGAGTGGATCATCCAGCCGCAAATCAGGCCGCCCAGACTGTCCTTGGCAACGTCGTCGCCAGTCAGCACCGCCACCACGCCGGGAAGCTTCAACGCGGCCTTTGCGTCGATCTTCTTGATTTCGGCATGAGCATGCGGCGAGCGGATGAAGTAGGCATGGGTCTGGCCCGGCAGGTTGATATCGTCGGTGTAACGGCCCTTGCCGGTAATGAAGCGGTGGTCTTCCTTGCGCTTAACGCGGGCGCCAATTCCTGTTTCGGTCATGTTCGTTTCCTCTGAACTCTCGTGTCTCGTTGGACATGGGGGCGACAGCCGCAGCCGCTGGCCCGGCTCACATCTTGGATGCGCCTTCCTGGATGGCTTTCACGATATTGTGGTAGCCGGTGCAGCGGCAGATGTTGCCTTCCAGCTCTTCGCGAATGGTCTCTTCCTTGAGCTTCTTGCCCTTGCGCTTCACGATGTCGATGCCAGCCATGATCATGCCCGGCGTGCAGAAGCCGCACTGCAGTCCATGGTTGTTGCGGAAGGCCTCCTGCATCGGGTGCAGCTTGCCATTGCTGGCGATGCCTTCGATCGTGGTCACGTCCGCGCCGTCGCAGGAAATGGCCAATGCCGTGCACGACTTGATGGCCTTGCCGTTGACATGCACCACGCAAGCACCGCACTGGCTGGTATCGCAGCCCACGTGCGTGCCGGTCTTGCCCAGCGTGTTGCGGATGAACTCGACCAGAAGCGTGCGGCCTTCAACCTCACCGCAAACTTTCTCGCCATTGACTGTCATTGAGATTGCCGGCATCCGAAGCCTCCCTTGGATAATGCCATGTCAGGTTGAACCCTGACCAATTGGAATGACGCTCAGCTTGCGTCATGGTTCACGCAATCGTCAAGCGGGTGACGTAGCGCATGGCGGGAAAAGCAGCTAAATATTTTGTCAGCACAAAGCCGGTTATTTGCCTCTGCCGAACACCACGGCAGCCATCCAGGGAGACCCGCCTCATGAACCGCCGCTCGTTCCTGATCACAGCCGCAACACTCCTCGCGGTGTCCCCGGTCACGACACAGCCGCTGCTGGCAGACGAACAGCGCTTCCGGCAGATCATCACAAGCCAGATCGAAGCTTTCCGCTCGGGTGATGGAGAAGCAGCGTTCGATTTCGCATCGCCCTACCTGCAGATGCGTTTCCGCACCGCTGAAAACTTCATCGCCATGGTCAATCGCGGATACGCGGCAGTGATCGATCCGCGGCGCTACAACTTCAAGCAGGTGACAAAGGGCAGCGAAGGCGAGCCGGTACAAACGGTAGAAATCATCGACCGGCAGGGCCGGGTGTGGACCGCCCGCTACAGCTTCGAACAGCAATCGGACGGCTCGTGGCGTATTGCAGCGGTCCGCCTGGACAAGGCACCAGGCGCGGACGTCTAGCCCGCCCTCTGGCGACGGTGCAGCGAAGGCGGCAGCCCAAAGCGGGCACGGTAGGCACGCGAAAACTGTGCCATTGATGAAAAACCCGACGCCAGCCCCACATCGCGCACACTCAGGCGCGAATAGGTCAGCAACCGCTCGGCGCGTTCAAGCCGCAAGCCCAGATAAAACCGCATCGGCCCCATGCCCAGCGCCGCCTTGAACCGGCGTTCGAGCTGGCGTGGCGACACACCGGCAAGAGCCGCCACATCGTCCAGCCGCAGCACGTCTTCCAGGTGTTCCTCCATCGCCGCGATGGCGGCAAGCACGGCTGCGTCGTCTGTGCCGAACCGGGTGCGCGCGGCAATGCGGGCACCACCGGGGTCGCCGCCATAACGCGCATGGACGAGCGTATCGGCAACACGCGTGGACAGCGTCTGACCGTGCAGTGAACCAATCCACGCGATCATCATGTCCAGCGGTGCCGTCCCACCGGATGCCGTCAGCCGCGGCCCATCGATTTCGTAAAGCGCATCGCTCACATCCACGCGCGGATAGTCTTCGCGCATGGCACCCAGCGTCTCCCAGTGGCAGGTGGCACGCCTCCCGTCCAGCAGGCCCGCATGGGCCAGCAGGATCGGCCCGGTATCAAGCCCGCCAAGCCACACCCCTGCCCCGTCCAGCCGCCGCAGCGCAGCCCGCAACGGGCCGGTCATTGCCCTGTCGTGATCATAGCTGGAGCAAACGACTGCAAGGTTGGGGCGGCCGGCGCCGGCAAGCGTGCCCTCAACCGAAACCGGAATGCCGTTCGATGCGGTTACGGCCTCGCCATCAATTGACACGAACCGCCAGCGGAACAACTCACCGCCAAACCGGTTCGCCACGCGCAGTGGTTCAAGCGCTGAATAGAGCGCGATCATCGAAAAACCCGGCACCAGCACGAACATGATGTCGAAGACGGCACGCAACGAAATACCTCAAACAGATGTCGTTTTTCCTCAAGTATGAATGTGCCGGTGCACTAGTCTTTGCGTCAATACTGAAAAGCCAACTTGAGGAGCAAGCGCCCCATGAACCCGAAAGTCATCATCACATGTGCCGTCACCGGTGCCGGCGACACGGTCGGCAAGCATCCTGCCATTCCGGTCACCCCTGAGCAGATTGCCAACTCGGCACTGGAAGCGGCTTCCGCAGGTGCCGCCGTGGTGCACTGCCACGTGCGTGAGCCAAACACCGGCAAGGGCACCCGCAATGTGGACTATTACCGCGAAGTGATGGAGCGCATCCGTGCGAAGAACACCGACGTCATCATCAACCTGACCGCCGGCATGGGTGGCGACCTGATGATCGGCGATGGTGAAACACCGCGCAACTTCGACGAAGACAACACTGACCTCGTAGGCCCCGCCGAGCGGCTGCTGCACGTCAAGGAATTGCGCCCGGAAATCTGCACGCTTGATTGCGGCTCACTCAACTTTGGCGACGGCAACGGCATCGTGGTGCAGACACCGGTTCAGCTGCGCGAACAGGCAAGACTGATCCAGTCCTACGGCGTGAAGCCGGAAATGGAGATCTTCGACTCGGGCAACCTGTGGTTCGCCAAGCAGCTGGTGGCTGAAGGGCTGATTTCCGGCATCCCGATGTTCCAGCTGTGCCTGGGTATTCCGTGGGGGGCGCCGGTCAACACCGAGACCATGGCCTACATGAAGTCGCAACTGCCGGACGATTGCGTGTGGGCGGGCTTCGGCATTGGCAAGTGGCAAATGCCGATGGTGGCGCAGGCGATCATCCTTGGCGGTCATGTCCGTGTCGGACTTGAAGACAACCTGTACCTCGAAAAGGGTGTCTACGCTTCCAATGCCTCGCTGACCGAACGCGCGACCGAAATCATCCGCCTGCTCGGCGCGCAGGTTGCGAGCCCCGCAGAAGCCCGTGAAATCCTGGGGCTGTGACGCAGATGAACACCATCAGGACAGTTGGCATTGCCGGTGCGGGCGTCATTGGCGCTGGCTGGGCCGCCAGGGCCATGTGGGCGGGCTATGATGTGGTTGCCTACGACCCGTTCGAAAAGTCCGAAGCGCCCATGCGCGACAAGATCGAGCGGGCCTGGCCGTCCATGACCAAGCTGGCGGGTGAGAAGCCTGCCAACATGGGCAGCCTTCGCTTCACAACCAACTTGAACGACATGGCGCAAGCCGCTGACTGGATTCAGGAAGCAGCGCCAGAGCGCGAAGACCTGAAAATCAGCCTGTATGAGCAGATGGACGCGGCATCCCGGCCTGACGTGATCATGGCGTCGTCCTCGTCGGGCTTCCTGCCAAGCCGCCTGCAGTCGAAGTGCAAGCACCCCGAACGCGTCATCATCGGCCACCCGTTTTATCCGGTTTACC
>JAWVYF010000031.1:0-16530 GCA_033722845.1 Anderseniella sp.
CTCGTGCGGCGCCAACTGTCGGGGCTTGCGATCACACCGGTCTGAGCGTGAACAGCGAAACCAGAACACTTGATCCCGGAGTCTACTGTGGTGGCTTGCTGATTTCAGGAAGCTCAACTGTAACATTCAATCCGGGTGTCTACGTCATCAAGGACGGGGCGCTGCAAGTGACGCATACGGCTTCAGTGTCGGGAACGCATGTAGGCTTCTACCTTACGGGAACGGGCTCAAGGTTTTTATTTGCAGGTGGATCAAGCGTAAGCCTCAGCGCGCCAAAAGACGGACCAATGGCGGGACTTCTATTCTTTGAAGACAGATCAAATGCTGGTGGCACCCGTCATGAGATAGTCAGCGAGAATGCTCGCGAACTCGTTGGAACCATTTATCTTCCAAAAGGTGATTTTGCGGTGTCGTCAAAGCAACCTGTTGCTGACCAGTCGGCTTATACCGCAATCATCGCGAACAGCATTCAGCTGCATAAGTATCCACGCTTGGTGCTGAACACCAACTATCACCTGACGGATGTTCCTGTGCCGTCCGGACTAGGTTCGACTGGCCAAGGCGTTGTGCTGACCAAGTGAGTCGCTTGCGTCAATCACTTTGAAGTGTCGGCCCCTTCGCACAAGCCATGCTTGTCCGTCGGGTGTGTATTACTCGCTTGTCTCCTCCATCCAGATGGGTCAGCTTTGCGTCCTGATTGAGCAGGGAGGCAACAGTAATGGCATCATCATCAAACGCGATCAGGGTTGCAGTGCTTCCCGGCGACGGTATTGGCCGGGAGGTCATGGAGCCGTGCCTCGCCTGCCTCGATGTGCTCGCGGCGAGGGCGGGGTCGTTCAGCTTCGAGTATGAAACGCTGGAGGCCGGTGCGGGCGTGTTCCGCGATACCGGGGTGGCGCTGCCGGATGACGTGGTTGCGCGGGCCGGCAAGGCAGACGTTATGCTGCTTGGCGCGATGGGGCTGCCGGAGGTGCGTTACGAGGATGGCCGCGAGATCACGCCGCAGATCGAGCTGCGCGAAATCTTCGACCTGTATGCCGGTGTGCGCCCGGTGGAGACGTTTCCGGGCTCGCCGGTGCCGCTGAAAGACCCACGCGCAGCCAACCTCGATTTCGTGCTGGTGCGCGAGAACACCGAAGGGTTGTTTCATTCGCGCATGACGCCGCAGATCACCGGTGACGAGGAAGCGCGCGAGACGATGCTGATCACGCGCAAGGCAACCGAGCGGTTGGCGGACTTCGGCTTCCGGCTGGCGGAACGGCGAAAGGCCCGGGGTCGCGGCGAGGGCCGTGTGACGTGCGTCGACAAGGCCAATGTGTTCGGCGCTTTCGCTTTCATGCGAAAGATATTCTACGAACGTGCGGCAAGGTTTCCGGACATCAAGGCGGATCACTGGTACGTTGATGCGATGGCACTGTCGCTGATCCGCAATCCGTGGAACTGGGACGTGATGATCACCGAGAACATGTTCGGAGACATCCTGTCGGATGCCGCAGCCGCACTGATGGGCGGCATGGGCATGGCACCTTCGGCTGATATTGGCGACAAACACGCATTGTTCCAGCCGTGCCACGGTACCGCCCCCGACATCATGGGGACCGGCAAGGCCAACCCCACGGCGATGCTTCTGTCCGGCGCCATGATGCTGGACTGGCTGGGAGAGACCAACAATGACGACGCCCTGGCCGAGGTGGGTGAACGCTTTCGCCAGGCAGTGCGGTCAGCGTTCGCCGATGGCGAACTGGTGCCGTGTGAAGTGGGCGGCACGGCGGGGCTGAAAGAGGTGACGGACCGCGTGCTGGACGCACTCAAGGCCTGAGCCACGCGCAACGCCGACCTGCCCCTGACGCCTTTGTTGCAACAATCGGGCGTGCTAGGCGTTAGCCTGAAACCGCCATCAGCAAGATGGCGCAGAGGCCCAACGCATGCTGGACAGACTTTTCAGATGGTTTGAAACGCGCACGGAAGCGTTTTCCGCAGGCGAGGCCGGCATGCCGCCTGCGACCTTGAGCGGTTTCATCTGGTTCTACACCAAGCCGTTCTGGCCATGGATTGCAGTCACATCGGTGCTGGCAGCACTGGTGGCGGTGATCGAAGTCTCGTTGTTTGCGTTTCTCGGCTCGGTGGTCGACTGGCTTGCCAAGACTACGCCTGAGACCGTTTTTGAGGACTATTCGTGGCAGTTGCTGTTGCTGGCAGGCCTGGTGCTGCTGCTGCATCCTCTGCTGAACTTCATCTACGAGCTGATTGTTCACCAGACCTTGATGGGCAATTACCCGATGCGCATTCGCTGGGAAGCGCATCGTTATGTGCTGCGCCAGTCGCTGGAGTTTTTCCAGAACGATTTCGCCGGGCGCATTGCGACCAAGGTGATGCAGGCCGCTTTGGCGGTGCGCGAAACGGTTCTAAAGACAGCCGACGTTTTCGTCTTTGTGTCGGTTTACTTCACGGCTGCCGTTGTCTTGTTTGCGCAAAGTGACTGGCGGCTGTCGCTGCCCATGCTGGGTTGGCTGGCCGGGTACATCGGCGCGCTTTACTATTTCGTGCCACGGCTGAAGCGGGTGTCGAAAATGCAGGCTGATGCGCGCTCGCTGGTGACAGGTCGGATCGTCGACAGCTACACCAACATTCCCACGGTGAAGATGTTCGCCCACACCGAATTTGAGGATGAGTATGCGCGCGACGGCATGGAGCCGTTTCTGCAAAACGTACACGAGCAGATGCGGCTCTCAACCAAGCTGATCACATCGCTCAACGTGCTCAATGCGCTCAACCTGTTCGGTGTTGGGGCCGTGTCGCTTTGGTTGTGGTCCATCGGGGCGGTGACAGCCGGCGCCATCGCGTTTGCCATCGGCCTCGTGCTGAGGCTCAAGGGCATGTCGCACTGGATCATGTGGGAAGTGTCGGGCCTGTTCGAAAACATCGGTGTTGTGCAGGACGGTATCGAGACCATCTCGCGCTCACGCAGCGTTGTCGACAAGCCCGGTGCGCCTGCGCTTGCGGTCCCGCAGGGGGAGATCCGGTTCGAGGCAATCGGCTTTCACTATGGCAAGGATCGCGACGAACTGGATCAGGGCATCATCGACAAGCTGTCGCTGACCGTGAAGCCGGGTGAGAAGCTGGGCATTGTCGGGCGGTCAGGGGCAGGCAAGTCGACGCTCGTTTCCTTGCTGTTGCGGTTCTACGATCTGGAGTCCGGCCGAATAATGATCGACGGGCAGGACATCAGTGATGTGAGCCAGTCAAGCTTGCGGGCGCAGATCGGCATGGTGACACAGGATACCTCGCTGCTGCATCGCTCGATTGCTGACAACATCAGATACGGCCGGCCATCTGCCACCATGAGCGAAGTGGAAGAGGCAGCCCGCAAGGCGGCGGCGCACGAGTTCATCCTGAAGCTGGAAGATCAACGCGGGCGTACCGGCTATGACAGCCATGTGGGCGAGCGCGGGGTGAAACTGTCTGGCGGTCAACGCCAGCGGATTGCCATTGCCCGGGTGCTGCTGAAGGATGCACCGATCCTCATTCTGGACGAAGCCACCAGCGCTCTCGACTCGGAGGTTGAGGCCGCCATTCAGGAGAGCTTTGAAGGCCTCATGCAGGGCAAGACCGTGCTGGCCATCGCCCACCGGCTGTCGACCATCGCCGCCATGGACCGGCTGGTCGTGATGGACAAGGGTGAGATTGTCGAAATGGGCAGCCATGCAGAATTGCTGGAGCAGGGTGGCTTGTACGCCTCCTTGTGGGCACGCCAGTCCGGTGGTTTCATAGCGTCCAGTGATGATGATGCAGCGGAGGCAACCGCTGCCGAATAGGGAGGCAGCGATGACAGCTACGTCGCAAGCGATGATCGTGACGGCGCAACCCGAGGCGTCAGAGGCCGGCGCGCGCGTGCTGCAGCGCGGTGGCAACGCCGTTGATGCTGCCATGGCGGCGGCCCTGGTTCAGGGCGTTGTCGATCCGCAGATGTGCGGCATTGCCGGGTTCGGCTCATGCCAGATTTACATGCCGGGCAAAGGCATTCACACCACCATCGACTTTCATGGGCGGACGCCGCTTTCTGCGACGCCGGACATGTGGCTCGACCTGCTGGAAGGCGAGACGCGGGACGGCTTTGGCTTCGTGCTGAAGGGCAAGGTCAACGACCTTGGCTACAATGCAGTCACCACGCCGGGGTCACTGAAGGCCTACCACGAGGCGGCCAGCGCGTTCGGTTCGATGGACTGGGCCGATATTTGCGCGCCGGCAATCGCGCAGGCAAAAGCCGGTTTCAAGGTGAGGCCTCACGTTCATTTCTGGTGGACGCAAGGGGCCGAGTTCGGCCGTGCCGAAGTGGTTGACCGGTTGCGGTTCTCACGAACGGGTGCCGACATCTACTTCCGCCCGGATGGCAGCGTGAAGCGCATAGGTGATCACGTTCACAACCCTGATCTTGCCACGACGCTGGAACGGATTGCGCGGCATGGTGCCGACATTTTCTACACCGGCGAGATTGCGGAGCAGATTGCCGATGACTTCAAGGCCAATGGCGGGCTGATGTCGCTGGAGGATTTGAAGAGCTACAAGACCGTGCGGCGGGATCCCTTGCGAGGGCTCTATCGTGGCTTTGACATTGCCACCAACCATCCGCCGGGTGGTGGCATCATGCTGGTGGAGATGCTCAACATTCTGGAGCACTTCGATCTGGCTGCCATGGGCCACAATTCGACCGAGTACATCCGCACCGTGTGTGAGGCGATGAAGGCGGCCACGTCGGACAAGGACCAGTTCGTTGGTGATCCGGCATTTTACGATGTGCCGCTTGAACGCCTGACTTCCAAGGCACATGCAGCTGACATTGCCAAACGCATCAAGGCTGGCGAGCGGATGAATGTGGAGCGCCTGGACTTGCCGCCAGAGCCGAAGGACACCACTCATGTCGCGGTTGTGGACGGGCAAGGCAATTGTGTGACGATGACCCATTCACTGGGCATGCCGTCGGGTGTGATCACCGACGGACTTGGCTTCATGTACAACGGCTGCATGGCAGTGTTTGATCCACGGCCCGGACGCGCTGGCTCCATCGCGCCGGGCAAGAGCCGGTTCTCGTCCGTGGTGCCGACCATAGCCTTCAAGGACGGCAGCCCGCGCGTGGTGCTGGGGGCGCCCGGTGGTACGCAGATCGTGATGGGTGTGATGCAGGCGCTGATCAACGTTCTGGACTTCGGCATGGACATGCAGTGTGCCGTGTCGGCACCAAGGTTTTCGTCCACCTCGAATGCCATCGACATTACCAACCGCATCCCGGGCTACGTGGTCGAGCCGCTGGAGCAAGAGGGCTACGAGGTTATTCGCTCAGCCCTGACCTTCGGCATCGCTGCGGTGCACGGCATTCGCATCGGTTCTGATGGGACCATGGACGGCGGCGCCGACCCCGGCCATGACGGGGTGGCGCTGGCTGTTTGATCAAACCGACCACCCGCCACAGATGATGTGGTTCTGGCCGGTCACGAACGATGACTCATCCGAGGCCAGCCAGACGATCAGTGGCGCGACATCCTCAGCATCCGCCAGCTTGCCGGTGGGCTGACGTGACAGAAACCATTCGCGCGCCTTGTCATAACCGCCCATTTCCTCGCCCAGCGTTTCAATGCGCTGGCGCAGGGAGGGGGTGTCGATGGTTCCAGGGCAGATGGCGTTGCAGCGGATGTTCTGCTTCACGAAATCAGCGGCGATGGAGCGGGTCATGCCGATGACGGCAGCCTTGGTGGCACCATAGACGAAGCGGGACGGTGCACCCTTTATGGACGAGACAACCGAGGCCATGTTGATGATGGAGCCACCGCCGTTCTCGATCATGCCGGGCAAAACGGCCTTGGCCATGTGGAACTGGGCCTTGACGTTCAGGTTGAACGAGAAGTCCCAGGCGTCGTCGTCACACTCCAGAATGGTGCCGTGGTGAACGAAACCGGAGCAGTTGAACAGCACGTCGACGGGGCCGGCCTTTTCGACTACGCGCGCGACCTGCTTCGGTTTAGTCACATCCAGCAGGTAGGTCCTGATGCCTCGTGCCTGTGACTTCACTTCGGCCAATGCGTCCTTGTTGATGTCGGTGGCGATAACCTTCGCGCCTTCGCGAGCCATGGCGATGGCCGCAGCCCGGCCCATGCCCATGCCAGCTGCCGTCACCAGCGCCGTCTTTCCCTTCAAGCGTCCTGCCATCTTGTTGAATCCTCCCAACCGGAAACTGTTTTGAACCTTGTGCTGCAATGTGGCAGGTTTCTGCAACCGCACACAATACAAACCGGACAAGACAAGCTGCGGGGAGGCAAACGTCAATCATGAAAGTTGTTATTACCGGGGGCACGGGCTTTATCGGTGCCCGTCTTGCACGGCGCATTCTCGACAAGGGAACGTTGGCCGGGCCAGATGGGGAACAAGTGCCGGTGGACGAGATGGTTCTGTTCGATGTGGCCGCACCCGATCCGCTGCCGATGGGGCTGGACGGCGAGGTGAGCGTGGTAACGGGCGATATCTCCGACCGCGCCACCGTGGACGCCCTGATCGACCGCGACGACATTGCGGTGTTTCATCTCGCCTCGGTTGTATCGGGCGGAGGCGAGAAGGACTTCGACCTTGCCATCCGCGTCAACCTGACCGGCGGGCTTAACGTGTTCGAGGCGATGCGGGCGCGGGCCTCGACGCCGCGGCTGGTGTTCGCCTCGTCCATCGCGGTGTTTGGCGGCAGCCACATGCCGGCAGTGGTGGGCGATCTGGGCAAGCAGACGCCGCAGACCACCTATGGCATGACCAAGGCGTGTTGCGAGCTGCTGATCAACGACTATACGCGCAAAGGTTTTCTGGATGGCCGCTCGGCGCGATTGCCCACGGTCATCATCCGGCCGGGCAAGCCCAATGCGGCGGCTTCATCGTTTGCCTCAGCTGTGTTTCGTGAGCCTCTGAAGGGTGAGGATTACGTGCTGCCGGTGGCGCTCGAGACGGTGATGCCGGTGCTTGGCTATCGCAACATCGTCGAAGGCATTCTGGCGCTGCATGAATTGCCTTCAGACAAGCTGGGTGATGACCGGGCCGTGTCACTGCCGTCGATGGACGTGACCGTGGCGGACATGATCGCGGCGCTGAAGCGCGTGGCGCACAATCGCAAGCTGGGCGAGATCACGGTCAAGCCGGATCCGTTTATTGAAGCGATCGTGAAGAGCTGGCCGGTGGCGACCGACGACAAGCGCGCGGTCTCGCTGGGGCTGCCGAAAGACAAGGCGGTGGACGATATCGTGCGCCATTACATCGAGGATTATGACCATGGCTAGGAAGACCGTTTATCGCGGCAAGTCTCAGGCGAAGAAGGGGGCCGATCCGCTCGCACCCGAGGGCCGGTCGAAATACTGGTTCGGCCAGAAAGGCATGGACGGTTTTCACCACCGCAGCTGGATGAAGAACCAGGGCCTGCCGCATCACCTGTTCGATGGCCGTCCGGTGATCGGCATCTGCAATACCTGGTCGGAGCTCACGCCGTGCAATGCGCACTTCCGGGTGCTGGCCGAGCGGGTGAAGCGCGGCATCTATGAGGCGGGGGGCTTCCCGGTTGAGTTTCCGGTCTCGTCGCTGGGTGAAACACTGATGCGCCCGACAACGATGATGTTCCGCAATCTCGCCTCCATGGACGTGGAAGAGGCCATCCGCGCCCATCCCATGGACGGGGTGGTGCTGATGGTGGGCTGTGACAAGACTACGCCGGCATTGCTGATGGGGGCTGCCTCGTGCGACCTGCCCACCATCGCACTTTCCGGCGGGCCGATGTTGAATGGGCGTTACGGTAGCGAAACAATCGGATCAGGCACCCATGTCTGGAAGTTCGTGGAGCGCCAGAAGGCCGGCACCATGACCTTCGACCAGATGACCGAAGCGGAAGCCTGCATGTCGCGCTCGGTGGGGCACTGCATGACCATGGGCACGGCGTCCACCATGGCGTCGATGGTCGAAGCGCTGGGTATGGGCCTTCCCACCAACGCGGCGATCCCGGCCGCGGATTCGCGGCGCAACGTGCTGGCGCACATGGTTGGCCGGCGCATTGTGGAGATGGTGAAGGAAGATCTGCGCATGTCGAAGATCCTGACCAAGAAAGCGTTTGAAAACGCTATCCGGGTCAATGGTGCCATTGGCGGGTCGACCAACGCGGTTGTCCATTTGCTAGCAATTGCCGGGCGCATGGGCGTCAAGATCACGCTGGACGACTGGGACAGGCTGGGCCGCGATGTGCCGTGCCTGGTCAACCTGATGCCGTCGGGCCAGTACCTTATGGAGGACTTCTACTACGCCGGCGGCCTGCCGGTGGTGATGAAGGAACTGGCCGAGGCAGGGCTGTTGCACAAGTCCGCGAAGACGGTGAACGGCAAGTCGCAGTGGGCCAACGTGAAGCATGTGGTCAACTACAACGAGGACGTGATCCATACGCTCGAGAAACCGTTCAAGGCCAATGGGGGTATCGCGGTGCTGCGCGGCAACCTTGCTCCGTCCGGTGCAGTCCTGAAGCCGTCTGCCGCCACGCCGAAGCTGATGAAGCACAAGGGCAAGGCTGTCGTGTTCGAGGACATTGATGACTACAAGGCGCGCGTCGATGACCCGAAGCTCGACATCGACGAGACCAGCATCATGGTGCTGAAGAACTGCGGGCCGAAGGGCTATCCGGGCTTTCCGGAGGTTGGCAACATGGCGCTGCCGGCCAAGCTGCTGAAGAAGGGCGTAACGGATGTGGTGCGCATCTCGGATGCCCGCATGTCCGGCACGGCCTATGGCACCGTGGTGTTGCACGTAGCACCGGAGGCTGCTGCCGGCGGGCCACTTGCGCTTGTTCGAAATGGCGACATTATCGAGCTCGACGTCAAGGCGCGTTCCCTGAATCTCCATGTATCTGATGAAGAACTTGCAAAGCGCCGGGCAGACTGGAAACCCCTGGAGAGCCCGGCGCGTGGCTATGCAAAGCTGCATGAAACCCATGTGATGCAGGCTGACACCGGTTGCGATCTGGACTTCCTGGTTGGCAAGTCAGGCGCAGAAATTCCGCGTGAAAGCCATTGAGCAGATGCAGCAGCTCGCAAGCATAGACTTCATCGGCTCCGGTCTGAAGCGGCCTGAGTGCGTTCTGGCGCACTCATCAGGTGTGCTGATCGTACCGGACTGGACTGATGGAGGTGGTGTGTCGCTGGTGTTGCCGGACGGTAGAACGATCAGGCATCTGGCGAAGGACCGCATGGCTGACAATCCACTGCGACCCAACGGCATCGCACTGGAAGATGGCGGATCAATCCTGCTTGCCCATCTGGGTGACGAAACCGGCGGCGTATTCAGGCTGCTGCCGGATGGTTCTACCGAAACAGTAATTGATACACTTGAAGGCAAACCTTTGCCGCCGTGCAACTTTGTGATTTCGGATGGCGCGGACGGATTGTGGCTTACCATCTCGACCCGCCGGGTGCCGCGTGCACTGGGCTATCGCAAGGACGTGGATGACGGCTTCATTGTGCACATTGCGCCGGACGGGGCAGCTCACGTGGCGGCGGACGGGCTGGGTTACACCAACGAGTGCATGGTTCATCCGTCGGGTAAGTGGCTTTATGTGAATGAGACCTTCGTGCGGCGGCTGTCGCGGTTCGAATTGCTCGGGCCCGGCAAGCTCGGGCGGCGGGAAACGGTATGTACGTTTGGCGCGGGAACGTTTCCTGATGGTCTTGCTTTCGATATGGATGGTCATGCGTGGGTTACTTCGATTGTCTCCAACCGGGTGGTGCGGGTCAGCCCGGATGGCAGCCAGACGATCTGGCTGGAAGATGTTGAGCCGGATCATCTGGCCTGGGTCGAGGAAGCCTATAGGGACAATGCCATGGGCCGGCCTCATCTTGATGGCGCAAAATCAGAACGGCTACGAAACATTTCCAATCTCGCATTTGGCGGGCCTGATCTGAAGACGGCATACCTCGGGTGCCTGCTGGGGGATGAGATTGCGCATTTCTCCATGCCTGTTGCAGGCCAGCCGTTACCGCACTGGACTGCAGATATCTCCCCGCTTCTGGCTGCAAAGGGGCTTGAGCCATGAGCCGTCTCAAGGTCGCGGTTGCAGGGGCGGGGTATTTCGCCAGGTTTCATCATGATGCATGGTTGCGGATGGAAGATGCAGACTTGTCCGCGGTCTGCGATCTCGATCAGGCAGCTCTGGCTGCCATAGCGGGCGAGCACGACCTGCCGGTCTTTATCAGTGCAGCGCAGATGCTGGATGAGGTGAAACCGGATCTGCTCGATATTGCAACGCCGCCCGCGTCGCACTTGCCCTTGATCAGGCAGGCAATGGAGCGTGGCATTGCGGTGATCTGCCAGAAGCCGTTCTGCACGTCACCTGAGGACGCAGTAGAAGCGGTGCGGCTATCAGGTGAGGCAAAGCGCTTTGTCTGCGTGCACGAGAACTTCCGTTTCCAGCCGTGGTATCGCAAGGCGAAGGAAGTGCTTGATGGTGGTGAACTGGGTGACATCTACCAGGTCACCTTCCGGCTCAGACCGGGTGACGGGCAGGGGGCGGACGCCTACCTGTCACGACAGCCCTACTTTCAGAAGATGGAGCGATTTCTGGTGCACGAGACAGGCGTGCACTGGATCGACACGTTCCGTTACCTGTTCGGCAACCCGTCAGCGGTGTTCGCTGATCTGCGCAAGCTCAATCCGGTGATTGCCGGAGAAGATGCTGGCATGATGATCTTCGATCTGCCCAACGGGGTGCGCGGGGTGCTGGATGCAAACCGGCTTGCCGATCACGCAGCAACCAACCTGCGCCGCACGATGGGTGAAATGCTGATCGAAGGCTCGGCAGCAACCTTGAGACTGGATGGCGAGGCGCGACTGTTCGTGCGCGCCTTCGGCGAGGTTGGCGAGCGTGAGATTTTGTATTCGTGGAACGATCACGGCTTCGGCGGGGACTGCGTCTACAACCTTTGTCATCATGTGATGCGCCACATGCTCGACGGCGCGCCGCTGGAGAACGAAGCGTCTGACTACTTGACCGTTCAGGCCGTTGAGCGGGCCGCTTACCAGTCGGCTGAGGAAGGCCGATGGATTACATTGAGAGAGTGAAGGCCGTTGACATGCAACCGATTGATGCAGGACTCAAATGGCAGGGCGAGGTGTGGGCGAAACGCGAGGACCTGGCGTCGGCCATTGGCAACAAGGGCGTGGATGTGGTGTCGTCGCCCGCCACCATCGGATATCTGGAGATGGCCTGTGTCCATGCCGTAGAGCACCTGTTTGATGAAGGAGAGGCCAGTGTTGGCGTGGGGTTCAACATGCGCCATGTGGGGGCGGCCACGATGGCGCTGCCCATCACGACGGAGGTCGAGCTGACCGGTATTGACGGCAACATGTTGACGTTCAGGGTTCAGGCCACGCAGGCAGGGCGGCCAATCATGACGGGTGAACATACCCGCGCTGTCGTGGAACTGGCCCGGCTGCTGGCAAAGCTCAACAAGAAAGCCTGAGTCCGCATCATCGATCCGGTTTCAGCCGACCCGCATTCTCCAGGTATTCAATGATTTCGCCTGCCGTTACGTCCGGTGTCTTTTCGCTGGTGTCGATGCGAACTTCCGCATTCTCTGGCGCTTCATAGGCAGAATCGATACCGGTGAAGTTCTTGATCTCGCCGGCGCGTGCCTTGGCGTAAAGACCTTTCACGTCGCGTGCTTCACACACCTCGAGCGGTGTGTCCACGTGCACTTCGACGAACTCACCGGCCTCCAGCATCTCGCGCGCCATGCGGCGCTCGGAGCGGAACGGCGAGATGAACGACACCAGCACGATCAAACCGGAATCGGCCATCAGCCGGGCAACCTCGGAGACGCGTCGGATATTTTCCACCCGGTCGGCATCTGTAAAGCCGAGGTCCCGGTTCAGGCCGTGGCGCACATTGTCACCGTCCAGCAGATAGGTGTGGTGACCCATTGCAGTCAGGCGCTTCTCGACGATGTTGGCAACAGTGGACTTGCCGGAACCGGACAGGCCGGTGAACCACAGTACGGTGGGCTTCTGGTTCTTGGATGACGCCCGTGTGGCCTTGTTAACGTCGAGTGCCTGCCAGTGGATGTTGCTGGCCCGGCGCAGCGCGAAGTTGATCAGCCCCAGGCCAACCGTGTTGTTGGTGAACCGGTCGATGATGATGAAGCCGCCAAGGTCGCGGTTGTCGGCGTAAGGCGCAAACGGGATCTGCTCGTCGAGAGACAGGTTGCAAACGCCGATCTCGTTGAGGGACAGCGTTCTGGCGGCGGTGTGTTCAAGGGTGTTGACGTTGATCTCGTACTTGGGAGTGGCGAGCTTGCCGGGTACGGTTCGGGTGCCGAGCTTGATGAGGTAGGCGCGCCCCGGAAGCATTTCCTCGTCGCCCATCCACAGCACCTGGGCTTCGAACTGGTCTGCCACCTCCACGGGTGCGTCTGCCGCACAGATCACGCTACCGCGGCTGGCATCTATCTCGTCCTGAAGGGTGACCATGATGGACTGGCCTGCGACGGCGGTTTCAAGGTCGCCATCCATGGTGACGAGGCGCTGAACGCGGGTCTGGCGCGCCGAGGGCAGCACTTTGACCTGATCGCCGGCCCTCAGTGTGCCAGCGGCAAGAGTGCCGGCGAAGCCGCGGAAGGTGCGGTCTGGCCGGCACACCCATTGCACGGGCAGCCGGGCCGGTCTGGCGGTTTCATCTGACGTGATGTCGACCGTTTCCAGATGGTCCAGCAGGGTTGGGCCGGTGTACCACGGCGTTTCGTCTCCGCGTTCGGTTACATTGCTGCCCGCCAGTGCCGACATCGGGATACAAGTCACCTCGCCTGCCCCTATCTGTTCGGCAAACACGCGGAAGTCAGCCTCGATCTTGTCAAACGTGGCCTGATCGTAACCGACCAGGTCCATCTTGTTGACCGCCAGCACGAGATGGCGGATGCCGAGGAGCGTGGTGATATAGGCATGGCGCCGGGTCTGGGTCAGGATGCCCTTTGTGGCGTCGACCAGTAGCACGGCCAGGTCTGCCGTGGAGGCGCCGGTGGCCATGTTGCGGGTGTACTGCTCGTGGCCGGGCGTATCGGCGACGATGAACTTGCGCTTCGGCGTGGTGAAGGCGCGGTAGGCCACGTCGATGGTGATACCCTGCTCGCGCTCGGCTGCGAGGCCGTCGACCAGCAGGGCGAAGTCGATGTTCTGGCCTTGCGTGCCCATGCGCTTCGAATCGGCTTCGAGAGCGGCCAGCTGATCGTCGAAAATCAGCTTGGACTCGAACAGCAGCCTGCCGATCAGGGTGGACTTGCCATCGTCCACCGAGCCGCAGGTGATGAAGCGCAGCATGTCCTTGGCAGACTGTTCAGCGAGGTAGTCGGCAATGTTGTCGGCGGTCAGGTCGAGCGGGCGCATCAGAAATAGCCCTCCTGCTTCTTCTTCTCCATCGAGGCGGACTGGTCATGGTCTATAACGCGGCCTGCGCGTTCGGACGTGGTGGTAACCAGCATCTCGGCGATGATGCCTTCCAGCGTGTCGGCGGAACTTTCGGTGGCCCCGGTGAGCGGATAGCAGCCCAGCGTGCGGAACCGCACCATCTTCATTTCCGGCGTCTCGCCGGGCTCAAGCGGCATGCGGTCATCATCCACCATGATCAGCTCATTGCCGCGGCGCACCACAGGGCGCTCGGCAGCAAAGTAGAGCGGTACGATGGGGATGTTCTCGTCGCGGATGTATTGCCAGATATCCAGTTCCGTCCAGTTGGACAGCGGGAAGACGCGCATGGATTCACCCTTGTTGATGCGGGTGTTGTAGGTGCGCCACAGCTCAGGACGCTGGTTCTTCGGATCCCAGCGGTGCTGCGCGTTGCGGAACGAGAAGATGCGCTCCTTGGCGCGGGATTTCTCCTCATCGCGGCGCGCTCCGCCAAAGGCTGCGTCAAAGCCATACTTGTCGAGTGCCTGTTTCAGCGCTTCGGTCTTCATGATGTCTGTGTGCTTGGCCGAGCCGACCGAGAACGGGTTGACGCCGGCTTTCACGCCGTCTTCGTTGATGTGCACCAGCAGATCGAAGCCGAGCTCTTTCGCCAGCTTGTCGCGAAATTCGATCATGGCGCGGAACTTCCAGGTGGTGTCCACGTGCAGCAGCGGAAAAGGTGGCTTGGCCGGATAAAACGCCTTCATGGCCAGGTGCAGCATGACGGCGGAATCCTTGCCGATCGAGTACAGCATGACCGGCTTTTCGCATTGCGCGGCAACCTCGCGCATGATGTGGATGCTTTCTGCCTCAAGCTGGCGCAGGTGGGTGAGCTTGGTTTGTGTGGTCATACCCGGTTTCCATGGCGGCAGTGGCGATTGTGACTGCAGTTTCGCATGGCCTGCTTTCAGCGCGGTTCGGCTTGCATGTCAATGATTGTCCGCTGCGGCCAAGTTGCTGTCGCTTGCTGTCATGTTTCTTGGCCAGCGCAAGACTAGCGTATCCGAAGGGCACAAGCATGGAGTGAAGCAATGGCGTCGCGCGAAGGTGCAAGGCGGCGGGGCAGGGCTGGACACAGTCGCGATGGACGTGGCTCCGGCGGTTTGCCAAAGCCGTTGCCGCCGTTGGTGAACCCGCTGGGCCCGCTGGAGCTTCTCGGGCAAGACCAGTTGATGCGCATTGTGGATGCGGCGTTCAGGGTGCTGGAGGAGGCCGGCCTTGAGATACTGTCGGACCGCTGTCTCGACATTTACGCTGCCAATGGCTGCAAGGTAGACCGGGAAACGAAGCTGGTCCGCATGGACCGGGCGACGGCGGAACACTTCGTAGCGCTGGCGCCGGAGCGGTTTGAGCTTCATGCCCGCAACCCTGATCGCAATACGGTGATTGGCGGCAACACCGTCAACTTCAACACGGTAGGGTCTCCGCCGAACATCAATGACCTGGACAATGGCCGGCGTCCGGGAACCTATGAAGACCTGGTGCGGCTGGTGAAGCTCAACCACTCGCTGGGTGTGGCGCACATGATGGGTGGCTCGATCGTGGAGCCGATGGACCTGCCGGTGCCGACCCGTCACCTCGACAATGCCTATGCGCTGCTCAGGTACACGGACCGCGCTGCCTTTGTTCGGACTGTGTCCCGGTTCCGGGCCATGGATGCCATTGAGATGGTGTCGATCGCGCGCGGCGCAAGTGTGGACCAGCTCAAGGCCGAGTGCTCGCTGGTGACCTCGTTCAACGTCAACAGCCCGCGGCGGGTGGACGAGGAACTGCTTGATGGCCTTTTGTGCTTCGGCGAGCACGGGCAGGCCGTGGCCATCACCCCGTTTACGCTGGCCGGTGCCATGAGTCCGGTCACGGTGGCGGGTGCGTTGGTGCAGCAGACGGCGGAAGCGCTCGGCGTGATTGCGCTGTCACAGATGGCCAATCCGGGAGCGCCAGTGCTGTTTGGCGGGTTCACGTCGAATGTTGACATGAAATCCGGTGCCCCTGCCTTCGGCACGCCGGAATATGTGCAAGCTGTACTGATCGGCGGCCAGCTGGCCCGGCATTTCAAGCTGCCATACCGCTCGTCCAACGTGAATGCATCCAACTGTGTCGATGCGCAATCAACTTATGAAAGTGCGATGAGCCTGTGGGCCTGCGTGATGGGACACGTCAATATTGTGCATCATGGGTTGGGCTGGCTTGAAGGCGGGTTGTCTGCGTCTTTGGAGAAGACGGTCATTGATGCGGAGATGATCCGGCAGTGGGCGGAAAGCCTGAAACCATTTGATGTCAGCGACGAGGCGCTGGCGGTGGAGGCCATCAAGTCGGTTGAACCGGGCGGGCATTTTTTTGGTACCGGCCATACGCTGGAGCGGTTCGAGACAGCGTTCTACCAGCCGATGGTGTCGGACTGGCGCAACTTTGAAAACTGGCACGAGGACGGCGCCAGGACGGCGACACAGCGTGCAAATGCTGTTTGGAAACAAATGCTTGATGCCTATCAGGAGCCGCCGATGGATGAGGCTGCCGACGATGCGCTGAAAGCGTTCATGGCACGGCGCAAGGAAGAGCTCAAAAACTGGCAGGCCTAGCTGACCAGCTCGATCTGGCCGTCATTGTGTATCCGCACGCGATGTGCTGACGCGATAGCGTCATAGCCCTGTGCAGACACCTCAAGCACCGGGCATGAGAGCTTGTAAAGCTGTTGTGCGACTGCTGCCCCCACCATGACGTTGACGTCACCTTCACGCATAATGATCGCCGCCGGTCCTGAGCCGTTTCGAATCGCTTCTGCAACACCGCCAGGTGTGCCGCCAGAGCCCCGCGTAGCTGGCATGACCAGCGCCTTGCGGCTCAAATGAAGGCCCTTCTGTGGGTGATTATTATCTAGGATCACTCCCGTTAGCGGGTCGAAACCACCCCAGAAACTCAACGGCTCATCAAGTCGCAATACGTCTGCTTCAGCCTCACCGGCAAACAGGATCCGAGCGGATACTGTGGTCATGACATGCCCATCCATATCTCCGGATCGCGCCAAACCTCACCACGAAC
>JAWVYF010000032.1:0-16457 GCA_033722845.1 Anderseniella sp.
GCAGCCACCCGCAAGGCCGGCAAGATATCCGGCATCTATGCCTCGGGCCACGAAGAGGCCAAGCGGTTTGCCGGGATGGGGTTCAACCTGGTGTCTGCCGTAGGCGATGCGGCAATTCTAGCAACTGGCGCGAAGGCCGTGCTGGACGGGTTGTGATGGGGGCTCCGGCAGCCTTTTCGGCGCTCGCCGGGGCTGCTTTGCTCGTTTCCATTGACGCCCTGCGGTCTGCCGGTCACAATCTGCCCCTGTTCGTTCCTTCAACTGCCAGGGCAGTTCCCACTCCATGACATCGAAGCCGTCTGCCAGAGTCTCGCGTGACGAGGCCATCGACAAGCTTGTTGAAGTGTCGCTTGCGGCCGGTCCATTGGGCTCGGTCACCGACAAGTACTTCACCAATACCCGCATGGTGGTGGAGGCCAATGGCGAGAAGCAGGTGACCTATGCGGTATTCCTGCGCCGGCGCTGCATTGCAGCGCTTGAACCGGCCGAACGGCTGATCCAGCGGCTGGTACCGGAGGCCAAGGTTACGCGCTTCCATGCAGAAGGCGAAATCGTTCCGGCCGAACGCAAGCTTATGGAAGTGACCGGGCCGATGTCCAAGCTGTCAGAGGTCGAGACGCTGCTTTTGCAGAAGACCGGCTTTCCTTCCGTGTCTGCGGTCAACGCCTATGAGATGTGCATGGCACTGCCTGCCTGCGCCTTCATTGACATGCATGCCCGGCACGGATCGGGCGTGGAGATGAACATGCTGGCCGCCTATGGCGCGTCGGTAGGCTCGGAAGCTGCGCGCAAGGCCAACCCGGCGGTGCGCGGGTTTGTTGGCTCCTCGCAGGATGTGACTGCCCCGATGTTTGGCGCCATGGCGGGCATCGGGACGATGCCTCACGCGCTGGTTGGTTATGCCGATGGCGATGTGCTGGAAGCCACCAGGATGTTTGCCGAACGGCTGCCTAACATCGATCAGCTTGTGGCGCTGGTCGACTATCAGGGTCTCGAGATCACCGATGCGCTGCGCACCGCAGAGTGGTTCTTCAACGATGCAAAACTGCATGAGAAGGGCAAGACGCTGGGGGTGCGGCTGGATACGCATGGCGGGCGCTTTGCCGAGGGGCTCGATTACGAAAAGTCCGTCGACACGGTGGGCAACTGGCTGGGTGTCGATGGCGAGTACAACATCGTGGAATTTGTGCTTGGCCCCCGGGCCTTCCAGCTCGACCCCGGCAACATACTGGTCGACAAGGTGCGCCGGGTGCTGTTTGGCTCGGGCGTGTCCGTGGCCAGCATCATTCATACCCGCGAGGCGTTGGACCAGGCCGGGTTCGACAAGGCGCACATCGTGGCGTCGTCCGGCTTCTCTCCGCAGAAGTGCCAGATCATGGGGGCCGCTCGTGCCCCGATAGATACTGTCGGAACCGGTAGCTTTTTACCGGCTACATTAACGGAAACGTACGCTACGGCAGATATTATCTCCTACGATGGGGAGCCAAGAGTGAAGCTTGGACGGGAATTTCTGTTCGAGCGGTAATTCTGCGCAACTATTGTTGTTTGTTGAATTACCGGTCATTCGCCAGTTACTTCATCCGCACCGTGGGATGCACTGTGATGCAAAAGTCACAGTTTAGATTGTTGCGTCTTCACAAATTGGTGATCGGGTGTACAACCGGTGATACTCATGGTTTCCTTACGTCACACGGGGCGTCTTTAGACGATGGAGACTTGAGATATGAATTGGAAAACCAGAATTGTGGGCTGTGCTGCAGCTATCCTGACCGCTGGCATGATGATGGCCGGTACGGCAACTGCTTCGCTTGCAGGCGTCGTTGCACACGTTGATCTGTCCAGCCAGCGGATGCATGTGAAGGTCAATGGCCGTCACTATGCCAGCTGGAAGATTTCATCCGGCCGGAAGGGTTACCGCACACCGACCGGCACATGGCGTCCGAAATGGACGACCAAGATGCACTATTCACGCAAGTACTATAACTCGCCGATGCCGTATTCGGTGTTCTACCACGGCGGCTATGCGGTGCACGGCACCAACTATGTCAGCCGTCTTGGCCGCCCGGCCTCGCATGGCTGTATCCGCCTGCACACGGCAAACGCGCGCAAGTTCTACAACCTGGTCAACAGGTATGGCCGCAAGAACACGCTGATCAAGGTTCGCTACTGATCAATTCGCTGTTCTGCTCGGGGAACGACCGGCCCGCTTTCCTGCAAGGGAAGGCGGGTCATTTGTTTCTGCTGCGCTCGGCCTTTTCCCGGTTGCGCTGTTCAAAGCGTTCTGCATTGACCACAACACGTGTGTGGGTGCCTTCGCCGATCGGGCCTTCCTCGTCTTCCGCGCTGACCTGAAACTCAAGTGTGCGGCCGTCGATCTTCTTCAGGATCGCCGTTGCCGTCACGCGCATGCCGGTTGGTGTGGCGGCTATGTGGGACACGTTCAGGTGGGTGCCGAGTGACTTCATCCCCTCATCGAGGTGAGGCTCGGCACAATCCAGTGCAGCCGCTTCCATCAGGTTGATCATGACCGGCGTGGCCATGACCTTGATGGCGCCAGAGCCCACGCGCGGAGCGGTGTCGCTGGTGCCGACGATGATTTCTGCGGTGCCGGTGAGGCCGGGTTTCAGCTTTTCCACGAGAGGTGTCCTGCCAGGATTGAGTCGGGAATTGTATCGTACGGCCATCCAAGGGTTGGAACAGAGCCTGTTTCGTTGTGTGGCGGGCGCTATAAGCTGACGGCATGAACACTCAAGCTCACGAGAGCAAGCCGCTGGGGCCGTGGAACCCGGGGATCACTTCGGAGATCCCGGAACGGTTTCTGCCGTTGGCCACCGTGTTCCGGTCCGAGCACGTCTCGACGTCTCTGGCCCAGGCGCGGGAGCTGGCTGACTTTACCGGCATGGCCCCGCAGGAACTCGTGCGGTTCAGGCCTGAACGGCTGATCGTGCACGAGGTGCTGATCCGGGTGATGGGTGCGTTGTCGGTGCCTGATGGCAAGGTCTATGAGGATCTCGGCATCAACTTCCGCCGCATGACCGGTACCATCATGTCCAAGTATGTCGCGCCGGTCAGGACAAAGGTTCTCGCCTCCTATCACGATGAGATGCAGCGCGCTGAAGCGCTCATTCGCGATGAACTGGAGCGGGCGCAAGGTGGCAGGCCTGCAGCTTCGTCCGGGGAGCCGAAGGCCGGATTTCTGGCGCGGCTGTTCGGCCTGGGTGGTGGCGGACCGGCCAGGCCGTCTGCGGTTTCTGTGCAACAGCGCGAGGAAGCTGCCATCGCGCGCTGGCAGCAACAAGCCACGCAGGCCGAAAGCGCGCTGGAGCGGGGGGTGTTCGCAGCCCTTGCCCGTATGGCAGGTGCGGTGACCGGGCGGCGTGGCCGGCTGGTGGGGGATCGCGGCCTGTTGGTGGAACTGGCGCTGACCTTCTTTTCCAATGAGCGCGGTTCGCAAGGCATAGGCGAGCAGGTGGAGACGTGCGTGATCGAGGCAGCGCGCGGTGAGGGTTTCAAACTGCTTCCCGCTCGCGACAAGCCGGTGATCATGAACGTCAAGGGTGCGTCTGCCGCCGGCAAGAGCACACTGCGGCCGTTGCAACGCAAGCTGGCGGAGGCGCTGGAGCTTGACTGGACGGACTTTGCGCTGATCAGCCCGGACATCTGGCGCAAGTACCTGCTCGATTATGATTCTCTGGGTGATGCAACGCGCTATGCCGGGTCGCTGACGGGCCATGAGATCGAGATCATTGATGCGAAGCTGGATGAATACATGGCCGGGCGTGCTGCGCGCGGAGAGCTGCCGCACCTGCTGGTCGACCGGTTCCGGTTCGACAGTTTCTCGGTGTCGCCCAACGAGGCTGATGGCGGGCGGCTGCTGACCCGGTTTGGCGACCGGATCTACATGTTTTTCGTCATCACCCCGCCGGATGCCACGGTGGAGCGCGCCTGGGGCCGGGGCAACAAGTTTGGCCGTTACAAGGCGGTTGATGATCTGCTGTACCACAATGTCGAGGCATTCACCGGCATGCCGCAGTTGTTCCTGACGTGGGCGCGCAGCCCCGGCAAGGAAGTTCACTTCGAGTTTCTCGACAATTCGGTGCCGCACGGTGCACGCCCGCGCACCATCGCGTTTGGCAGCAACGACGAGATGAACCTGCTGGATGTGAAGTTCCTGCTGGACGTGGACCGTTATGCCAAGATCAACGTGGATGCGCGCGCGCCACGGGAGGTCTATCCCGACGATAACGGCATGGCGGCGGCCAGCAATACAGGCTTCCTCGAGCAGGTGGTGCGCAATATGGATCGTGTGCAGCTGGCCGAGCATGACACGGGGCGGATCTATGCCTGGCTGGATCACGGGCGGGTCAGCGCGGCTGATCCGGCTGCGTGCAGAAAGGCGCTCAGGAACAAGGAGTTGCGCGAGGCAGTTGAAAAAGTGATTCCGGAGCTTGCCGGTGATCTGAAGGACATCGAGGTGCGCAAGGGCACGCTGGACCTGAAGGAAATCCATACGCTTGGTGCGTGGGACGGGCGCACATAGCACGGTCGGTCGGCAAGGTGCAGATGTACACACCCGGGACGGCGGCGCGCACTTAGGATTACGCCCGGTCAAACAATAATCCGGGACGATCTCATGACACAAAGAAGCAACCTTGTGCGCGCAAGCCTTGCGGCAGCATTATCGTTCACCTTTTCAGCCCAGGCCATGGCAGCATCAGATCCTGCTGCAGTGGCGAAGCGGCTCACTGAACTGGGCATCAAGGATTACAACAAGAACTTCACGCCGGAGAAGGTGGCCAAGGCCTATTCCATCACGTTCGACGGAAAGAAGTCGAAGCCGTTCACTGATGCCGACTGTGTGCTTGTGGGCGGGCTTGAAAACCTGCGCTCGGTCACCTTCATCAACACCAGGGTATCGAAGTCATGCCTTGAAGGTATCGCACAACTACCCCAGTTGAACGTGCTCACCCTTGCCATTTCGGAAGTTGATGGCGCCGGGTTGGCCGCGCTCAAGCCAAAGGACAACTTGCGTGATCTTACATTGTCAGATGTGCAGGGCGTAACGCCGGCTCATCTGGGCGTGCTGAAAGAGTTTGGGGCAAGCAGTCTGAAGCTGGTGTTGCAGAACAACAGGAAGAAGAAATCGTTCGGCGATGATCATGTCGCCGCGATCGGCGGCGCGAAGGCCATAACCGAACTGCACATCAGCGTGGTACCTTTTTCCGAAAAGGGTGGCGCTGCAGCCGGTGCCTTGCCCCGGCTCAATACACTGAAGCTGTTCGACACCGACTCCGGGGACAAGGCCCTGTTGCCGCTGCTTTCGTCGGCGTCTGGTCTGAAGAAGCTGGAGTTCAACGACGACAAGGCCACGACGAAGGTGCTGCCAGCAATCGCAGCCATGCAAAACCTTGAGGACTTGAAGCTGGAAGGCAACAGGATCAACGGCGGCTTTGCCGCGTTCAAGGGCCATCAGAAGTTGAAGCGATTTGCGTTTCAGTTGAAGAAGGTTACGCCGGAAGACTATGCCGCTCTGGCCCACATGCCGGCCTTGCGTGATGTGCGGGTGCTGTTCGGCCCCGGTTTCACCGATGCCCATGCCGAAGCCCTTTCAGCTGCAACACAACTCACCACGGTTTATACCCAGCAGACCAAGCATCTGACCGATACCGGCGCGATGCATCTTGCCAGGTTGACCAGCCTTGAGAACCTGGATTTCTCACGCGCGCCACAGGTGGGCGATGCCACCGCGAAGGCCATTGCCGGACTGCCGCTGAAGAAGCTGGGGATGAGCTATACCGGCCTTACCGACAAAGCGCTGATGGAACTGGTCAAGATGCCGACGCTGCAGAACCTCTACGTTGCCAAGTCGCAGGTGACCAAGGACGGCATTGCAAAGGCCAAGGCCGCAGCGGCCAATCCGAAGCTGCGCATTCGTTAGCAGATACATGGCGCCCGGTACGTGCTTGCGTGCCGGGTCCAGTGGTCCTGCTATTCCAGGTGAAAGCCGCGGAACTCCTTCACCGTCGACAGGCTGAGCAGCGTCTTCATCTGGGCAACTGACGGGATCAACGAAAGCCGGTTGCGGTAGAGTTTTTCATAGTCCTCGGTGTTGCGGGCAGCAACGCGGATCAGGTAGTCGAACTCGCCGGAAATCAGGTGGCATTCGAGCACCTCCGGCATGCTGGAAATCGCAGTCTCGAACTCGGTGATGGCCTCCTTGCGCTGACTGGTCAGCTTGGCCTCGATGAACACCTGGATTTCCAGACCGATCTCCTTACGGTTGAGCCGGGCTGCGTAGTGAGAAATTTTTCCATCGGCCTCGAGCATCTTGACCCGCCTGTGACAGGCCGACAGCGAGAGCCCGACCTGTTCTGACAGGCGTGCCATAGAGATGTGGCCATCAATCTGCAAAATGGAAAGAATTTTTGTATCAAGCCTGTCCATCGGAAAATTTCTTTCTATTTGAGATCTTTTGATAGGAAATTCTGAAAAATTTTTCAAATCTTGGCAATACGAGAATCTTTCCCGAACGGTATTCGCTAGGCTTTGTCTGCCTCAACAAGAGGCAAGATAAAAAATGGAGGGAAACATGCCCGATAAGATTCTTGTCGGTTACGATGGCAGCGCGGGGGCCCAGAAGGCCATCGACTATGCTGTCAAAGAGGCCAAGGCGCATGATGGCAGTGTCATCATTGCGCATGTGCTCGAGTGGTCGCCGTACTCGTTCTTGACGCCAACGGAGATCGAGGAACGTCACAAGCGGCGCACCGAAGAATTGCAGCGTGCGGAAACCGCCTTGCTGGAACCGGTTGTCAAAAAGCTGGCTGGTAGTGGGATCAAGGTCACGACGTCGCTGAAGTACGGTCACATTGCAGAGACCCTTTGCAAGGTCGCAAAGGACGAAGGAGCAAACCAGATCGTCATCGGCCGGACAGGCCATTCCGAGATGGCATCCCGGCTCTTCGGCTCGGTTGCCGGCAGTCTGGCGCAAGCCTCACCCGTACCGGTCACCATCGTTCCGTAACAAGACACTGCTCAGGGAACATCATGAAAAAGTCATTGAAAGCCGCGGCTCTTGCCGTGCCGGCTGCGCTTGCGACGACGTCGCCAGCGTATTCGCAATCCATCGACGAAACGGTCAATGCCCTGTTCTCCAGCGCCACCGGCTGGTTCGTCAATTTTATCTTTAGCCCCTTGCCGGGAACCAGCTTCCCGTGGATCGTGATGTGGCTCGTTGTCGCCGCAACGGTATTCACGATCTACTTCGGCTTTATCCAGTTCCGTGCCTTCAAGCACTCGATCGAGCTTGTGCGCGGTGATTACTCGGACCCCAATGATGCGGGTGAGGTCAGCCACTTCCAGGCGCTGGCCACCGCGCTTTCCGGCACGGTCGGTCTCGGCAACATTGCCGGTGTGGCCGTTGCTGTCGGTATAGGCGGGCCGGGAGCGACATTCTGGATGATCCTCGCGGGCCTGATGGGAATGGCCTCCAAGTTCACGGAGTGTACGCTCGGTGTGAAGTACCGCAACGAGTACGAAGACGGCACCGTCTCAGGTGGGCCGATGTACTACATGACCAAGGGCTTCGCCGAACGCGGCCTGCCTGCCGGCAGGTTTCTTGCGGTACTGTTTGCCGTCTTTTGCATTCTCGGTGCGTTGGGTGGCGGCAACATGTTCCAGGCGAACCAGGCGCATGCGCAGATATCCAATGTGGTGGGCGACTATCCGGGCTGGATCACCGGCGTGATCTTTGCCGGGATCGTGTTTGCGGTGATCGTGGGCGGGCTCAAGTCCATCGCCAGCGTCACCGAGAAGGTCGTGCCTTTCATGGGCGTGCTCTATGTGCTCACGGCCATTGTCATCCTGCTGATCAACTTCGACAAGATTGGCTGGGCCTTCGGCCAGATCTTCGAAGGCGCGTTCACCGGGCTGGGCGTTGCGGGCGGTTTCGTTGGCGCGCTCATCCAGGGCTTCAAGCGGGCTGCCTTCTCGAACGAGGCGGGCGTTGGTTCCGCGGCCATTGCCCACTCGGCAGTACGCACCAAGGAGCCGATTACTGAAGGCTTCGTGTCGCTGTTGGAGCCGTTCATCGACACTGTCGTGATCTGCACCATGACCGCTTTGGTTATCGTCATTACCGGTCAGCTCGTCAGCGACCCTGCCACCGGGCAGTACATCCTCAACGAGGCCGGCACGGCAATCCAGACGGTGGACGGCAATTCCGGTGTCGCACTGACGTCGGCTGCCTTCTCGTCCACTTTCGGATGGTTCAAGTACATCCTTGCCATCGCGGTGATCCTGTTTGCCTTCTCCACCATGATCAGCTGGTCCTATTACGGCCTCAAGGCGTGGACTTACCTGTTCGGTGAGGGCAAGACCAAGGAACTGGTGTTCAAGGTTATCTTCTGCGTCTTCGTGGTGATAGGTGCTGCGGCAAACCTTGGCCCGGTGATCGACTTCTCCGACGCGGCGATCTTCGCCATGGCGGTGGTCAACATCATCGCACTCTACTTCCTGATGCCAATCGTCAAGCGCGAGCTCAACAGCTACCTGTCGCGGTTGAAGTCCGGCGAAATCAAGAAGTTCATCTGACCTGTTTTCACGCAGTCAGGCTTTACAGGAACAGCAGGCCACCCCTCCGGGTGGCCTGTTTTGCTTCGAGCAGCGGCAAGCTCACTGCCCGAACACCCGCTTGAAAATCGTGTCAACGTGCTTGGTGTGGTAGCTCATGTCGAACAGGGCTTCGAGGTCTGCGTCGGTGAGCGCTTTCTTGACGTCTTCATCGGCCTTGAGCAGTTCCAGGAAGTTGCCTTCTCCGCGCCACACCGGCATGGCGTTGCGCTGCACGAGGCGATAGGCGTCCTCACGGCTGACGCCGTTCTGGGTCAGGGCCAGCAATACGCGCTGCGAGTGCACCAGCCCGCCCAGCTTGTCGAGGTTGGCCTGCATGTTTTCCGGGTACACCACCAGCTTGTCGATCACGCCGGCCAGCCGGCGCAAGGCGAAGTCCAGATGCACGGTAGCATCCGGGCCGATGCCGCGCTCAACGGACGAGTGCGAGATGTCGCGTTCGTGCCACAGGGCCACGTTTTCCATGGCCGGAATGGTGGCCGAGCGCACCAACCGGGCCAGCCCGGTGAGGTTTTCGGTCAGCACCGGATTGCGCTTGTGTGGCATGGCGGACGAGCCCTTCTGGCCGGGCGAGAAATACTCTTCCGCTTCGAGAACCTCGGTGCGCTGCAGGTGACGAACTTCTGTCGCCAGCCGCTCGATGGATGAGGCGATGACGCCCAGCACCGAGAAATACATGGCGTGGCGGTCGCGCGGGATAACTTGCGTCGAGACGGGCTCTGCCTCGAGGCCCATCTGTTTCGCAACGTGTTCTTCAACGCGCGGGTCGATATTGGCAAATGTGCCGACCGCGCCTGAGATTGCGCAGGTGGCGACTTCCTTGCGGGCAAACTGAAGGCGCTCCTTGCAGCGGTCGAACTCGGCATAGGCCTGGGCAAGCTTGAGGCCGAACGTGGTTGGCTCGGCGTGGATGCCATGGCTGCGGCCGATGGTGAGCGTGTCCTTGTGTTCGTAAGCGCGCTTCTTGAGGGCAGCGAGCAGCAAGTCGAGGTCTTCCAGCAGCAGGTCGGCGGCGCGCACCAGCTGCACGTTGAGACAGGTATCCAGCACGTCCGACGAGGTCATTCCCTGGTGCACGAAGCGGGCTTCCGGGCCCACGATCTCGGCAAGGTGAGTGAGGAAGGCGATCACGTCGTGCTTCACTTCTGCCTCAATGGCGTCGATGCGGGCCACGTCGAACTCGGCATCGCGGGCCTTGTCCCACACGGTTCTTGCTGCATCCTTCGGGATCACGCCAAGCTCGGCCTGGGCGTCCGCCGCGTGTGCCTCGATTTCGAACCAGATGCGGAACTTCTGTTCAGGTGACCAGATGGCCGCCATTTCGGGGCGGGTATAGCGGGGGATCATGTGAGGCGTCTCGTGTGTGGGAGTTGATCGGAATGGACCGACTGGTTAGCAGCAACCGCACCCCCGCTCAACCACACCGATAGGCTTATCTCCAGGAAGGAAGCCTTACCGGCACGGCCATGAAGCTGGCATCCAGCCCCTCAAAGCCCCTGGTCAGCGTATGAATGAGGACAACCGACAGGCCGGTGTCGTTTACCGGGGCCTCCACAACGCCTGCAATGCGATAGCCGACCACGCAGCCCCGGCTGGCGGGAAGCCGCTTGTCGCGGTAGACCTCCTGAAGTTCCTTCTGGATACCGCCTGCAATGGAGATGGCCACGCCTTTCATCTGTTCGGGATAGTCTTTGCAACGGCCTGTCGCAGCAAGGTCCAATTCCTCAATCTTCACCGTCCATAAATCAGAGATGTTGTGGTGCAGCTTGAACTTCAGCTCCAGCGGATCAACGACGTCCTGCCCGACCGGTGCGAAGGCGACCAGGCGGTAGGGATATCTCAAGTCGAGCTTTGCCAGCGCGGGCGCGGCTTTCTGGCGTACCTGCATTTGTGCAGGAAGGGCAGTTGGGTGTTCCTCTTCGCCGAACGAGGATGTGAAGGGAGAACCGCCGGCCCATTTATCCTTGACCAGGTCGATGATGACGATGGTTGCGTAGGGTGCGCCGGAGCCGTCGGAGGTGCCAAACGTCTCGTATGCGAAATGACGGCCATCCTTTGAAAACCCGATGATGCGGATGTCGTCAGCGGTGGCTGCGGCAGCGGTGCCGGAGCCCAGCGCGAGCAGGGCGAGGGCGAACAGGAAGCTGAGTGTGCGTTTCATGACAGGCAGTATGGGTGTTTACAATGAACGAGCGCAACCCGTCAGCGCGCGCCAGGCAATTCGACCGGCACCGCCAGGAACCTTGCATCGCGGCCTTCAAAGCCGAAGGTCAGCTTGTGGATCAGCACAACCGCCTTGCCCTGCTTGCCTTCAGCCGGGGCAATGACGTCGGCCAGCCGGTAACTTTCGGGGCAGCCGCGTGACTCCGGCAAGGCCTTGTCGCGGTAGAACTCCTGCGGATCCTCGCCTTCGATGGAGACTGACAAGGCAAATGCCTTGACCACCGGCATCGACTGGCAGTGCGGCGGCACCTCGATGTCGAGATGGGTCAGCTTGATGGTCCACAGCTTCGACAGGTTATGGTAGGCCTTGAACACCATTGTATGGGGGTCGGACACTTCTTCACCTACGGCGTTGCTGGCCAGCAGCCGGCCGGGTTCTATGGTGCCGTACTGGTCGATCAGCGGGGCGGCAAGGGTGAGTGCCTCTCGGCGGGCTTCGTACAGCGAGCGGTCGTCACCTTCGCCGCGGCCAACCCGGATGGGTGATCCTTCCACCCAGGCATCCTTTTCGAGGTCGAGAACATAGATGTTGGAGTATGGCGCGCCTGAGCCATCGTAGGTGCCGAACTCCTCGAAGGCGAAATAGCGGCCATCGCCGGAAAAGCCGATGATGGCGCGGTCTGCGGCATCGGCAGCCATGGCCTGTGACGCGCCCAGCAAGAGGGCCGCTGTCGCGAGCAGAATCCTGAACCAATTCGTCATGAATCTGATTATGCAGCAAGGCCAACGGCTTGGCGAATGAATTGACCGGTCAGGTTAATTCTCCCGGGGCCAGCAACTTGCGGTAGAGCGGTTTGAGCAGCATCGGCAGGCAATAGATCGGGAATTGCAGCATGGCGAAGAACAGCCAGGCGTCCGGCGGAGCGGCCGAGCCAAGCACGCCCATGACCACGGCAATGTTGCGGCCGGCATGGGCATAGCCCAGCGTCATGGCGCGCTCGCGCCCGGTGACGAAAAACAGCGCGACGGTGATCAGGTTGAGCCCCACATGCAGCCCCGTTGCCAGTGCAACCAGGCCAAGGGCATAAAGTGGCTGGGCCAGCACGCGGTCGGGAATGCCGGCCATGAGTGCGATGGCGAACACCACCATGATCAGCACGTTCAGCCCGTCAAACAGGGTGGAGGCCGCTTTTCGCCGTTCCGGCCCCATCCACTTGTTCAGCAGGAATGCCGAGACCACAGCTGCACCGATCAACCCGGCCAGACGCAAGCCCAGCTCTGCACCGGACAGTTGCACGGCACCATCGGTGAATGCCTCGACGAACACCGGCGTCATGATGGGGTGAAGGGCGGTGGTGGCAAAAATCGTGGCTACCGTCAGTGCACCGTCCAGCCCCATCACGAAGGCCAGCGCTGCAGCTGCGTAGTTGGGCGGGGCGGTGCCGTAGACCACCAGTGCCGTCTGCAGGCCCGGCGACAGGGGCAGGGCGGTTGCGGCGAACGACATGGCAAGGGGGACCAGCAGCATGCCGTAGATCAGCGAGATGATGAAAATCCTCGGCTTGCGCAGATGGGTGAGGGCGCGTTCGACGTCGAGCCGGGTCAGCACGATGGTGAGCATCACGTAGACCGTGAACGGCAAAAGCGGAAACAGCAGATGCGCGAGCGGCTGTATGGCAACGCCGATGATGATGCCCAGCGGCATGAGCACGGTGCCGTGGCGGCCGACCCATTCGATTGCGCTGCGCATGGGGCCGTCCGCCTACATTTGTGACGGTAGCCAGGTGGCAATGCCCGGGAACAGCGAGATGATCACGACAGCAAGCACCATGAGGGCGAACATCGGCAGCGCGGCGCGGGCGATGAAGTCCATGTCCCGTCCGGTCATGCCTTGTAGCACGAACAGGTTGAAACCGATGGGCGGCGTGATCTGGGCGATTTCCACCACGATGGTCAGGAAGATGCCAAACCAGATCATGTCGAAACCGGCCTGGCGGGCAATCGGTTCGACCACGGCCATGGTCAGCACGATGGACGAGATGCCATCCAGGAAGCAGCCGAGAATGATGTAAAAAATTGCCAGCACGGCAATCAGCATGGCCGGGGTCAGCTCAAGCGAGGCAATCCATTCGGCCACCGTGCGTGGCAGGCCGGTGAAGCCCATGGCAAGCGTCAGGAAGTGCGAACCTGCCAGGATGAACGCGATCATGCATGAGGTGCGCGTGGCTCCCATCAGGGAGGCCATGAAGTTTTCGCGCGTCAGGCTGCCTTGCTGCCAGGAGATGGCGAACGCGCCGAGCACGCCCAGTACGGCGGCCTCGGTAGCGGTTGCAACGCCGAAATAGATCGAACTCATGACGGCAAGGATGAGCGAGATGATGGGCACCAGTTGCCCGAGTGCACGGATGCGCTGGGAGGCGGTGTAGGTTTCCTTGTCGGCGCGCTCCTTGTTGCCGCCGAGCATGTCCCACACGGCGACGTAGCCCATGAAAAGCAACGCCAGCAGAATGCCGGGCAGTACGCCGGCGATGAACAGTTTCACGATGCTTTCGTTCACCGTGACACCGTAGATGATGAGGATGATCGACGGCGGAATGAGCAGGCCCAGCGTGCCGGCTCCAGCGAGCGTGCCGATGATCATGCTTTCCGGATATTTGCGCCGCTTCAGCTCCGGCACGGCCATCTTGCCGACGGTCAGCACGGTGGCGGCGGACGAGCCGCAAATGGCGGCAAAGATGGCGGAGCCCGTGATGTTCACATGCAGCAGCCCGCCGGGCAGGTTGTGCAGCCACGGGGTGAGGCCGCGGAACAGATTCTCCGACAGCCTGGTGCGGAACAGGATTTCGCCCATCCACACGAACAGCGGCAGCGCCGTGAGCGACCAGGCCGATGCCGCACCCCAGATGTTGAGCGCCATGGCATCGCCGACGGGCCGTGAGGTGAACAGCTCCATGCCGACCCAGGCAACGGCCAGCAGCGACACGCCGATCCACACGCTGGAGCCCAGCATCAGGAACAGCACGAACAGGAAGATGAGGGTGAGCGCAAGTCCGTCCATGATGCTTACTCCGCGCCCACTTCGGTTGGTGGGGCCACCGCGCCGTCGGCATCGCGCCGCACGATCACGCGGATCAGGCCGTGAACCACCGATATGGCAAAAATGATCGAGCCGATGGCGACCAGCGTTTGCGGATACCACAGCAAGGTGGCCGCAGCGCCTTCGGACTTTTCTTCGAATTTCCAGGACACCCAGGTCAGCTTGACGAGGTACCAGGCCAGGTAACAGCTCATCAGCGAGGCGATGACCAGGCACCAGATCTCAAGCCACCAGCGCCCGGCTTCGCGCAGCCGCGAGCGGACAAGTGCGACGCGGATGTGGGCGCCTGCGCGGAACGTGTGCGCCAGTGCCAGGAACGACGAGGCAGCCATGGCATAGCCCGAATATTCGTTGATGCCGGCCAGGTAGATGCCCATTACCCGGGCGAGAATGGAGCTCAGCACGCACAGGCCGACGAGGATGAGAAAGCCGGCGGCCGCGTATCCGGCCCAGAGATAGAGCCGCTCCAGAGCGGCATCGAGGCGAGTGAAGAAGTCGGTCATGTGTCTCACTCGCCCCGCTGTTGGCGTTGGTCCGTTATCGGTTCAGCCGCTTACTGGGCCTTGTAGGCGTCGACGGCCGCCTTGCCTGTATCGCCTGCCTTGGCCAGCCATTCGCTGGTCATGGTCTCACCGATCTTCTGGAAATCAGCCTTGAGCGTGTCGCCGGCCGGGCCGACGGTCATGCCGTTCTTGCCAAGCTCCTCGACGTACCAGTTGGCCAGTTCCTCAGCCTTGGCCCAGCCACGGTCTTCGGCTGCCTTGGCTTTTTCCATGACGACGTTGCGGGTGGCTTCATCGAGGCCGTTGAAGGCTTCGGTGTTGACGATCACCATGTTCTTCGGCAGCCAGGCCTGGATGTTGTACCAGTACTTGGTGTGCTCCCACAGTTTGCGGTCATAGCCGGTGGAGCCGGACGAAATCATGCTGTCCACGGCTCCGGTGGCAAAGGCTTGCGAAAGTTCAGCCGCCTCGATCTTGGTCGGCACGGCGCCCATAAGCTCAGCCAGCCGGGAGGTTGCGGCGTTGTAAGCGCGGAACTTCACGCCCTGCATGTCGGCGACCGAGTTGACTTCCTTCTTGGCGTACAGCCCCTGCGGCGGCCACGGCACGGTGTAGAGCAGGGTCAGGCCCTTGTCGGCCAGTACCTTTTCAAGCTGCGGCTTGGTGGCGTCATACAGCTTGCGTGCCTCTGCGAAGCTGGTGGCAAGGAACGGCAGGCTGTCGATTTCGAACAACGGGTCTTCGTTGCCCAGCGCCGAGATCAGGCGCTCGCCAATCGGGGCCTGGCCGGTGCGTACGGCGCGGAAGATTTCGCCACCCTTGTAGAGCGATCCGCTCGGATGGGTGACAATTTCCAGCTTGCCGCCGGCGGCTTCGGTCACTTCCTTGGCAAACTGCGCGCCGTTTTCAGAGTGGTAGTTGGTCGCCGAGTAGGCCATCGGCATGTCCCACTTCACGTCGGCAGCAAACGTCATGCTGGCCGACAGGCCGAGCGCGAGCGCGGCGGCGGGTGCGGTGAACCTGATATGTTTCGTCATGTGAGCACTCCCTGTTTCGATGTGTGTCCCGAGCGAATGAGACATCAAGGGTTCGGCAACGGCAACCCCTTTTGGCTGCAACGCTGCCGTGCGCAAATCAAAAGCAATTTATCGATAAATTGCAAACATTTTTATCGCGTGATGAATGTCCAGCACTTCACAACCGCAGATTTCTGCTATTTTCTCGCGATATGGAGGCAGGTTGGTGCACTCAAGAACGACGACATCCAGCTTGCCTGCGCGCTTGCGAAGGCGGCGAGCGGCATCGGTCACGTTTGCTTCCGCCTGTGCCATGTCGAGTTCCGGCGTATCATTGGCGATGACCTGATGCAGGTGGCATTGAGGGTCCAGCCCCTCGATGGTCAGCCTCCCGTTGTCCGGCACATGATGGGCTGACAGCTTGCGGGCATCGAAGGTGATGATGCCAAAGCGGGCGTCCGCGCCGTGCTGCGCGCGCAAGCGGGGCAGCAGCCACAGTGCCGAGGTGATGACGGGCACGGGCAGGGCGGCCTGCAACTCCTCCTGCAACGGGGATAGAAACCCGCAAGACGTTGTGATTGCGGTGGCGCCCTGCGCGATCAGTCTGCGCGCTTCATCAAGGATGGTTGCCCGCAAGCCCTCGGCCAATGGCTCGCCGGTCACGACCGAAGCCACCGTTGCGCCATCAAGCCTTGAATAGAGTACGCGGTGATCGAAGCTCGCCGGATTGCCGATGTCGCCCACCGGTCGCGGAAAGTGCGTATCCAGCATTAAAACGCCCAGGACGGGTTCGCTGCCGGACTTGGGCATCAGGTGGCTCAGAACGCGCGGTAGGTGACGATCGTATACGTGTCCTTCACGCCGGGGATAGAATGGACCTTCTGGTTAATGAAGTGCCCAACATCGTCGCCATCTTCGAGGTAGAACTTAACGAGCAGGTCCCAGCCACCTGCGGTCGAATAGATTTCCGAGGCGATTTCGGCATCGGCCAGTTCGGTCGCGACCTGATAGGCCTTGCCGAGTTCACACTTGATCTGGACGAAAAAC
>JAWVYF010000033.1:0-16374 GCA_033722845.1 Anderseniella sp.
CCGCATGCCGAAGGTCATCGAAACGGTGAAGTCGTTCTTCGGCAAGGAGCCCCACAAGGGCGTGAACCCGGATGAAGTGGTTGCCATCGGTGCTGCCATCCAGGCCGGTGTGCTGCAGGGCGAAGTGAAGGACGTGCTGCTGCTCGACGTGACGCCGCTGTCGCTGGGCATCGAGACGCTGGGTGGCGTGTTCACCCGCCTGATCGACCGCAACACGACGATCCCGACCAAGAAGAGCCAGGTGTTCTCGACCGCTGATGACAACCAGACGGCCGTGACCATCCGGGTGTTCCAGGGTGAACGTGAGATGGCCCAGCACAACAAGATGCTCGGCAATTTCGACCTGATGGGCATTCCGCCGGCACCGCGCGGCGTTCCGCAGATCGAAGTGACCTTCGACATCGACGCCAACGGTATCGTCAACGTGTCCGCCAAGGACAAGGCAACCGGCAAGGAACAGCAGATCCGCATTCAGGCATCCGGTGGTCTTTCGGATGACGAGATCAACAACATGGTCAAGGATGCCGAAGCCCATGCCGACGAGGACAAGAAGCGCAAGCAGCTTGTCGAAGCAAAGAACCACGGCGAAGCGCTGATCCACTCGACCGAAAAGTCGATCACGGAACTGGGCGACAAGGTGTCCGAAGCCGACAAGTCCACCGTCGAGGCTGCCATAGGCGAGCTCAAGACGGCACTGGAAGGCGACGACGCCGATGAGATCGAAGCCAAGACCAATGCGCTCGCCCAGGCGGCCATGAAGCTTGGTGAAGCCATGTACCAGAGCCAGCAGGCCGAAGCTGGTGAGGGTGGCGATGAGGCCTCTGGTGGATCGCAGGAAGATGACGTCGTGGACGCCGACTTCGAAGAAGTCCAGGACGACGATGACAAGAAGGCCTCCTGAGCCTTCGACCAACCCGGACCCCGGCGCACCCAGCGCCGGGGCACACCTGTTCAACGCGATGTTTAGCTGCGAAACCGGTCAACCGGTAAAGAGCGGTGCTGATCGTGACAGACTGGACTGACCCCCATGGCAAAGCGCGACTACTATGAAGTGCTTGGCGTCAATCGCGATGCGGATGAAAAGGAGCTGAAAAGCGCCTTCCGCAAGATGGCCAAGAAATTCCATCCGGATGCCAATCCGGGTGATGAAACGGCCGAGCAGAAATTCAAGGAAATCAATGAAGCGTACGAAGCGCTGAAGGACCCGCAGAAGCGGGCTGCCTATGACCGGTTTGGCCATGCCGCGTTTGAGGATGGCCGCGGTCCATTTGGTGGTGGTGGCGCTGGCGGGCCCGGTTTCGGACCGGAATTCTCGTCATCCATGTCCGACATTTTTGAGGACCTGTTCGGCGAGTTCATGGGCGGCAGGCGCGGTGGTGGCGGCCAACGTGGCGGTGGCCAGTCGCGCGGGTCAGATCTGCGCTATGACATGGAGATCTCGCTGACCGAAGCCTACACCGGCAAGTCGGCCCAGATACGTGTTCCCACGTCTGTTACCTGCGAAACCTGTTCCGGCAGCGGCGCCAAGCCCGGCACCAGCCCTAAAACCTGTGGCACCTGCAATGGCGCAGGCGCAGTTCGCTCATCATCCGGGTTCTTTACCGTGGAGCGCACCTGCCCGACCTGCCAGGGCCGCGGCAACGTGATCTCCGACCCTTGCGAGAACTGCTCGGGCCAGGGCAGGATCAAGAAGGATCGTACGCTGTCGGTCAACATTCCGGCGGGCGTCGAGGACGGGACACGCATCCGGTTGGCCAACGAAGGCGAGTCGGGTGTGCGCGGCGGACCGTCTGGCGACCTTTATATCTTTCTGTCGATCAAGCCACATGAGTTTTTCCAGCGCGACGGCGCAGACCTGTTCTCACGTGTACCGATCTCTATGACGGCTGCAGCGCTTGGTGGCGAAATCGAGGTGCCGACCATTGACGGCAAGAAGGCTCGAGTGACCATTCCTGAAGGCACACAGGGTGGCAAACAGTTTCGCCTGAAGGGCAAGGGCATGCCGGTACTGCGCTCCAGCCAGCATGGCGACATGTACATTCAGGTCAGTGTCGAGACGCCGGTCAACCTGACCCGCAAGCAGCGCGAGCTGCTCAAGGAGTTCGAGGCCGAAGCCAAGGACAATTCACCCCAGTCTGCCGGGTTCTTTGCCAAGGCACGATCCTTCTGGGACAGCTTCAACGGCTGACAAGCCACAACTTGACGGGAGACAGCCACGATGGCGAAGGGATACTGGATTGCCCATGTGAATGTCAGCGATCCTGACCAGTATCAGCAGTACGCCGAAATGGCACCCGACGTAATCGCGGCGCACGGTGGAAAGTTCCTTGCGCGGGCAGGCCGGCATCAGCAGATGGAAGGCTCGGGCAAGACGCGCAACGTGGTGACCGAATTCCCCAGCTTTGAAGACGCTGTGGCGTGCTGGAACTCACCCGGCTACCAGGCTGCCCGGGCCAAGCGGCAGGGTGCCGGGGACGTTGATATCGTCATCGTGGAAGGTGTGTGAGCCTCAAGGCCACTGCCCGGCAAACTCAGCCGAAGCGCTTCTTCAACGCATCCAGGCCAGATGTGTAAATGCCACGGATAACTGCTTCAGCGGCCTCGTCATCAGCCCCGCTGGCATTGAATTCCCCGGACCAGACCGCCTTGCAGGCCTCGTCGCCCTGTGGCTCGAGCTTCAACGTGGAGCGGTAGTTGGCGACAGGCAAAGGTCCATCAACAATCGAATAGGTCATGCTGAACTGTTTTGACGACAGTGCCTCGAGTTTCTCGATCAGCGATCCACCACCCGGAATAGCAATCGTACGGATCACGTCGCCGCCCTCTTCAGACGTTGTGCAGGCAACCGCCGCGGGATGCCAATCATCCAACCCGCCGAATTCTCCAATGACGTCCCAGACTGCTTTCGCAGATGCGTTGAGCGTGGCAGTTTCTTCGACCTTCAACATGTTTGCTGGCCTCTTTTGTTATACCTGTACCGATCCAAATGATGCCCTCTGACAAACTGGTTGTCCATGATCTAGCCATCCGCGTGTGCTGCTGGTATCAGAAAGGCCGAATGCCAAATCAACGGACCTTGCAAACATGTTGAAACTCGTCATCGCCGGCGCCGGAGGCCGGATGGGCCAGACGCTCACCCGCCTCGTCCATGCACATGAAGGATGTGAGGTTGTTGGCGGGCTGGAGCCGAAAGGGTCTCCCCATGTGGGCCATGACCAGGGTGCAATCGCAGGGCTCGGCGAAATCGGTGTGAAGATTTCAGACGATCCGCTGGCCGTACTGGCGCAAGCCGACGGACTGATCGATTTCACCATCCCGCAAGCGACCGTGCGGCTGAGCGAAATTGCGGCCCAGGCCCGAATCGTTCACGTGATCGGCACCACCGGCTTTAGCGAAGCAGACGAAGAAGCAATTCATGCGGCGTCGCGCCATGCGCGCATTGTGAAGTCCGGCAATATGAGCCTGGGCGTCAATCTGCTGGCTGCGCTGGTCAAGCAGGTTGCCGCAGCGCTGGACGAAAGCTTTGATATCGAGGTGCTGGAAATGCACCACCGGCACAAGATTGATGCGCCTTCTGGCACAGCCCTGTTGCTCGGCCAGGCCGCTGCAGACGGGCGTGACATCAATCTCTCAGAGCGCTCGGTCAGGACGAGAGATGGTCATACCGGCGCACGGCCCGACGGCGATATCGGCTTTGCCACCTTGCGGGGTGGTTCTGTCGTCGGCGACCACAGCGTGATCTTTGCCGGACCATCCGAACGCATCACGCTGTCGCATCATGCCGAATCGCGTGAGATTTTTGCCAATGGTGCGATCAAGGCCGCACTTTGGGCCTTCGACAAAAAGCCGGGTCTGTATTCGATGGCTGATGTGCTAGGCATCAAGCCCTGAACCGGCAAATGACCTCAACAAGGGACTGCGAAGAGACAATGAGTGGAACACTCGTGCTCGTCCGCCATGGGCAGAGCGAATGGAACCTGAAAAACCTGTTCACCGGCTGGGAGAACCCGGGCCTGACGGACAAGGGCGTCGAGGAGGCCCATGCGGCTGGCCGCAACCTGAAAGGCGAAGGCCTGATCTTCGACATGGCGTTCACAAGCGAACTGTCGCGGGCCCAAAGAACACTTGCCATCATGCTGGACGAGCTCGGCCAAGACGATCTGGACGTGACCCGTGACCAGGCCCTGAACGAGCGCGACTATGGTGACCTCACCGGTCTCAACAAGGATGATGCGCGAGCCAAGTGGGGCGACGATCAGGTGCATCAGTGGCGCCGGTCCTACGACATCGCGCCGCCCGGCGGCGAAAGCCTGCGCGACACGCTTGCCCGCACCCTGCCCTATTACATGAAGGCGATTCAGCCTCACGTTCTCGATGGCAAGACCGTCATTGTAGCAGCTCACGGCAACTCGCTTCGTGCGCTTGTCATGGCGCTCGAAGGACTGTCACCGGAAGAGATCCTGAAGCGGGAAATCGCCACCGGTGTACCGATCATCTACAAGCTCAACGCGAACGGCACGATTGCTTCTTCAAAGGTTTTGGAAGGCTAGATGCGACGGCTCTACTCGTCAGCCGCAACTGCGCCAGCTTCCCAACCGAGGATTGCTTTCTTGCGGGTAAGCCCCCAGTGATAGCCGCACAAGCCGCCGGACTTGCCAAGCACGCGGTGGCACGGCACCACGAATGAAATGGGGTTGCGGCCCACCGCTGAGCCGACTGCACGCACGGCCTTGGGGTTGCCAATGTGACTGGCGACATCCGAATAGGTTGTGGCCTTGCCCAATGGAATTTTCAGTAGCGTCTCCCAGGTGCGCACCTCAAAGTCAGTGCCGATAAGGGTGATGCGCAAAGGCTGGTCCGGCTGCCACTGGTCACGATCAAACACCCGCAGGGCAGTCGGGGTGATAGCCGCATCGTCGCGCACATAAATGGCCTTCGGCCAGCGCCGCCGCATGTCTTCGAAGGCAGCCTCTTCGCCACCTTCATCCGCAAACGCCAGACCTGCCAAGCCGTGAGGGGTCGTCAACACGATTGCCGTGCCAAACGGTGAAGGATGCAGACCCCAGGTGACAGTGAGCCCTTCGCCCTTTGCACGGTAGATACCGGGCGGCATGCCCTCATGGGTAACGAACAGGTCGTGCAAGCGGCCCGGTCCTGACAGGCCAACTTCGTAGGATGCATCCAGGACAGTGGCAGATTCAGCCAGCAGCTGCCGTGCCCTGTCGAGCGTGATGGCCTGCATGAACTGCTTTGGCGTAATACCTGCCCAGCGACCAAAGCTGCGTTGAACCATGTCCGGACTGGCCCCGACACTAAACGCAATCTCGTCGAGCGATGGCTGGTCCTGCCAGTGACCTGTCAGGAATTCGATTGTCCGGCGGACCAGATCGTAGTCGTTATCTCGTGTGGTCTGCAGCATGGCTGCTATCCTCGCATCATCAAAGCTTTCGAGACGCTAGACCGGCAGCACATGGCCTGCCACCCGTTTTACGGGACCAGCCACCAACCAACGGCAGCTCAAATACGGGACGGAGCCAGGAAGCCGTTCAGGGCAGAGCACAGGCTCTTTCGATCATCCGGCGACAGAAAGCTGCCGATCTCGGTTTTGACACCCCTAGACACCAGAAACAGCCGTCCGATCAGGTCGCGTTCGATGTCGGTTTCCAGCTCGACTCGGGTCCAGCTGCGGACAAAATCAACCTCAACGTCCTGCTTGCCCGGCTGGTGCTTCACGAGGCTCACCTCGTGATTGTCGATGGTGATGGTTTCTCGTGCCTTGCCATCGCGGAAGTTGCGCTTCAGCGCCCACCAGATCAATACCACATCGAGGCCGAAGAAACCGAACACCGGCCACGCCCCGATCATCAGAAACCCGATGCCAGCCGCAAAACTGACCAGTGCGATACATCCCATGAGCAGGGCAAAACCGCGCCGGGACAGCGAGCGGTGTGGATACAAGTGGATTATTGTCGGTTCAGTCTTCACGAGAGGCAAACTAACGGGTCTTGATGTCCATGACAGATGACGATCTGGCGCACAGGAGAGCATTGTTCGATGGCCCGCCGCAAGAAGCTTAAACCGGATGAGATGGAAGAGGTATTCCGCCGCTTCCAAGAGGCCAATCCAAATCCGGAAGGCGAACTGGAGTCGGTCAACACCTTTACCTTTCTCGTCGCCGTTGTCTTGTCGGCACAAGCCACCGATGAGGGAGTGAACCGGGCCACCCGCAACCTGTTCAAGGTGGCGGACACACCAGAGAAAATGTTTGCGCTGGGCGAAGACAAGGTGCGCGACTACATCAAGACCATCGGGTTGTTTCGCAACAAGGCCAAGAACGTGGTCGCGCTGTCCAAGGCCCTGATCGAAGATCACGGGTCGCAAGTGCCATCAACCCGCGAAGCATTGGAAGCGTTGCCCGGCGTTGGCCGCAAGACAGCCAATGTCGTGTTGAACATTTGCTTCGGTCAGCCCACGATCGCCGTGGACACGCATCTGTTCAGGGTGTCAAACCGGGTGGGCCTGGCACCAGGCAAGACACCATTGGCTGTCGAACTGGGACTGCTCAAGAACATCCCTGAGCCACACATGCTCCACGCCCATCACTGGCTGATCCTGCACGGGCGTTATGTCTGCAAGGCACGCAAGCCCGAATGCGAACGCTGCATCATTTCGGATTTGTGCCTGTTCCCAGGCAAGTCCGTCTAGCGGGCGGAAACGAGGCCTTCATCCTTGCTGATGCGTTTGAAGATGTGCACGAAGTAGGACGTGGAGAACAGCGGCACGAGGATGTTGACGAACGGAATGAGCGCCAACCCTGCCGGAATGAGGCCTGCCGCCCAGACGCGCCCTGCATTGGCCTTGCGAAAGGCATGGGCATCGCGCACCGGCAGATGGCGTACCGCAGCCATGGTGAAATATTCCCGGCCCAGCAGATAGGCATTGGTCACGAGCATGATCAGCGCGCCGATCCCGAAAAACACCGTCGGCAGCACCAGGATGTTTACCAGCAAAACCAGCAGGCCGAACTGAACGCCCATCCATACAGAGGAGAAGGTGCTGGGCGGACGACCGACTGGCTGGGCGGGATAGTGTTTTCGCTCGACGATATCCGCGACCGTGTCGAGGAACAGGCCCGCAAAGATAGCCGTCACCGGTGCCATCAGGAAGAACAACGCGACCAGCAGCCCTATGCTTGCCACTGCTGCAATGACCTCGTCCAGCCACGGCCATGGCAACGTCAGCAAAGCAGATGACCCAAACCAGATAGCTGCCAGCAATCCCGCGAACAACAGTAGCGTCAGCCCTATGGCCTTCCACAAGACAGACCTGAAGGCCGGCGAGAGAACATCGTTTGCCGCGCGAAAAGCAGAAGAGATCATTGGCGAGTCCAGTCAGTTCAAATACTGCAAAGCAGGTAGGAGACGCTGATAGATGTTGCAAGTCCAGCGTTGCCTAATCGCCTTCAGCTTGTGTATGCACAGCAGTTCTTCAGGAAGCCAGAACAACTCATCAGGATACTTTTCATGAGCAAACCAAGCCACGATGTCATTGGCATCGGCAACGCCATTGTTGATGTCATCGCCCGCCATGATGATGCGTTTCTTTCAAGCAACGAGCTGGTCAAGGGATCAATGCAGTTGGTCGATGAGGCTGGTGCTCTCGCCCTCTATGACAAGCTGGGGCCGGCGGTCGAGATTTCCGGGGGGTCGGCAGCAAATACAATAGCCGGGGTTACATCACTTGGTGGCAGTGCGCGGTATGTGGGCAAGGTTGCGGACGATCAGCTTGGCAGCGTCTTCGCACATGATATCCGTGCCGCTGGCGTCAGCTACCAGACAGCAGCGCTTTCAGGCGGACCGCAAACGGCGCGCTGCATCGTGGTGGTTACACCGGATGGGCAGCGCACCATGTCGACGTTCCTTGGTGCAAGCGCGCTGCTGGATGAAAACGATATCCTTGAGGCCCAGGTCGCAGACGCAAGAATTGTTTACCTGGAAGGGTATCTTTGGGACCGCCCGGAAGCCAAGGACGCCTTTCGCAAGGCTGCGGCTCTTGCAGCAAAACATGGCCGCAAGACTGCCTTGACCCTGTCAGATGCTTTTTGTGTCGACCGCCACCGGGACAGTTTCTTGCATCTGATACGGGATGGCGTGGACCTGCTTTTCGCCAACGAGGCAGAGTTGCTCAGCTTGTACCAGACGCAAGACTTTGATGCTGCCGTGCAGCAGGTGCGCCAGGATTGCAACCTGGCTGCCGTCACCCGGTCGGAAAAGGGCAGTGTGGTGATCACGCCGCATGAGATGCACGAGGTGTCAGCGCAACCGGTGGCCGAAGTGGTGGACACGACAGGGGCAGGCGATCTTTATGCAGCCGGCTTCCTGTTTGGCGCGGCAAACGACCAGCCGCTGCCGGAGTGTGCGCGGCTCGGCCATGTGGCCGCAGCAGAAATCATTTCGCACATCGGTGCGCGGCCCGAGACGAAACTGAGTGGCCTGATCTAAACGCTCCCATGCTTACAGCTTGCGCAAGTGCACCGTGCTGACCAGATGATCGGCGCTTTTGCGCAGGATCAGATCGGCCCGCTGGCGGGTTGGCAGCACGTTTTCGCGCAGGTTCACAAGGTTCACGGTTTCCCAGATACGGGTTGCTGTCTCGCGTGCTTCCACATCGGACAGCTTCGAGTAGCGATGGAAGTATGACTTCGGATCGGCGAAAGCTGTCTCGCGAAACGAGAAGAACCTGTTCACGTACCAGGTACGCAAATCGTTCTCATCAGCGTCAATGAAGATTGAAAAGTCGAAGTAGTCCGAGACATACGGTATGGCCTTGCCGTCACGCGGCGGGCGGCCGGTCTGCAGCACGTTGAGGCCTTCGACAATCAGAATGTCCGGCTGGTCGACGGTGATATTCTTCCCCAGCTCAATGTCATAGGTGAGGTGCGAATAGACCGGCGCCTCGACATTGCGTTTGCCAGCCTTGATGTCGGACAGGAATTTCAGCAACACGGGCAGATCGTAACTTTCCGGAAAGCCCTTCCGGTTCATCAGGCCTTCACGCTCAAGCACAGCATTGGGCAGCAAAAATCCGTCGGTGGGCAAGAGAGCCACTTTCGGGTGGTCCGGCCAGCGGGCCAGGAGCCCGCGCAGGATACGAGCCGTCGTGCTCTTCCCACCAGCCACTGAGCCTGCAATGCCGATGATATAGGGCACCTTGTGATTATTGCCGCCAAGAAACTTCTGCGTAACCTTGAACAGGTCCTGGCTGGCCGCGACATACAGGTTGAGTAAACGCGACAGCGGCAGATAGATCGCCACAACCTCGTCGAGGTTGACGCGGTCGTTTACGCCGCGCAGCTCTTCGACTTCCTCGGCCGACAGGGTGAGAGGCGTGTCAGCACGCAGCTTTGCCCACTCGTTGCGAGTGAACACCCGATAAGGCGACAATTGTGTGGTCAACTGGTCCATGCTTGCCCGCCCGGCCTTTAACCCTTGTTGCGCGATGCCTTTTCTTCGAGGCCGCTTTGCCGGAACCGGTTGGCCAGCTCCTGCATGACATCATCAAGTGGCACACCACCGGCCCTTAACACAACCAGCAAATGGTAGAGAACATCTGCTGCTTCTGCAGTGAGGTGTTCGGGATTTTCCTCGACTGCGGCCAGGATAAGTTCAATCGCTTCCTCGCCAAACTTGCGGGCACACTTTTCGGTGCCGGACGCCAACAGCTTCGCGGTGTAGGACGAATCGCCATCAGCGCCGGACGCGCGATCGGCAATAATCGCCTCCAGCTTTGCCAGCACGTTTGATTGCATGTCACCTGACATTGGCCCGCCTTCCAAGAACCGGTTCAGTCTAACCTGACCGGAACGCCTTGTTGTGCCATGAAATGCTTGGCTTCGGAAATGGTGTAGGTGCCGAAGTGAAAGATGGATGCTGCGAGCACAGCGCTGGCACCCGCTTTCTGCACACCGTCTGCCAAGTGCTGCAAGGTGCCGACACCCCCTGACGCAATGACCGGCACATCGACAGCATTAGAGATTGCACGGGTCAGTTCGATGTCGAACCCGTCACCGGTGCCGTCTCGGTCCATTGACGTGAGAAGGATTTCTCCAGCGCCAAGGTTCACCACCTTCTTCGCAAACTGCACCGCGTCGATGCCCGTCGGCTCGCGGCCACCGTGCGTGAAAATCTCCCAACGCGGAGGCTCACTGTTTGCGCTGACGCGCTTGGCATCAACTGCCACCACAATGCACTGCGACCCGAACTTGATTGCCGCTTCGCGCACGAAGTCGGGGTTCTTCACAGCAGCAGTGTTGATTGAAACCTTGTCAGCGCCAGCCAGCAAAAGCTTGCGGATGTCTTCCAGCGTGCGCACTCCACCACCCACGGTGAGCGGCATGAAGCACTGCTCGGCCGTCTGGCGGACGACATCGAAAATGATCGCCCGATCTTCATGGCTGGCGGTAATATCGAGGAAGCAAAGTTCATCTGCGCCAGCGGCATCATAAGCCTTCGCGATTTCAACCGGGTCTCCGGCGTCGCGCAAATCCACGAAGTTGACACCCTTCACAACGCGACCATCCTTCACATCGAGACAGGGGATGATGCGGGCCTTAAGCATTGCCAGCTTCCTTGAGTGTTGCGAGTGCTTCGGCCGGATTGATGCGGCCGTCATACAGGGCGCGGCCAGAGATGGCACCTTCAAGTATGGCACAATCAGGCTGGGCCAGGCGTTTGATGTCCGCCATCGATGCGAGACCGCCACTGGCGATCACCGGGATTGAGGTTGAGCGAGCAAGCTCGAGAGTCGAGTCGATATTCAGCCCAGCGAGAATGCCATCGCGATCAATATCGGTGTAAATGATTGCAGCCACTCCAGCGTCCCCGAACTTGGCCGCAAGTTCCCCGACACCGAGGCTGGAGCTTTCGGCCCAGCCTTCCACAGCAACCTTGCCACCTTTGGCATCGATACCAACAGCAATGCGGCCGGGAAACGCCTTGCAGGCTTCGCGGACCAGCGCGGGGTCGCGAACAGCGAGCGTGCCCAGAATGACCCGGGCAATGCCTTTGTCGAGCCACCTTTCGATCCCGGCCAGATCACGAATGCCGCCACCAAGCTGAACCGGCAGGGAGACTGCCTTGAGAATTTCCTCTACCGCGTGGCCATTGACCGGCTTGCCGGCAAAGGCTCCGTTCAGATCAACCAGGTGCAGATACTCGAAACCCTGACGTTCAAAGCTCAGCGCCTGTTCGGCCGGGTTATCGGCAAACACGGTTGCCTGGTTCATGTCGCCCAGCTTCAGCCGCACGCACTGGCCGTCCTTCAGGTCTATGGCGGGAAACAAAATCAAGTCGGAACGCTCCTCGTCAGGGGGACCAGGTCAGGAAATTGGAGATCAAGGCAAGACCAAGGGTCTGGCTCTTCTCGGGGTGGAACTGGGTTCCGGCCATGTTGTCACGCGCCACCATTGCGGTGACCTGCTCGCCATAAGACGTGGTTGCTACCACGTCCGCCGGGTTGCTGGCCCGCAAATGATAGGAGTGCACAAAGTAGGCATGCTTGCCGTCAGGACCGGTGGCAATACCATCGAGCAAGGCATGCGGCCGTAAGACATCCAGCGTGTTCCAGCCCATGTGCGGGATTTTCAGATCCGATGATCCAACGTCGATGCGGTCGACGTCGCCTTCAATCCACCCAAAGCCTGTGGTTTCACCATGCTCGAGGCCACGCGTTGCCATCAACTGCATGCCAACGCAAATGCCGAGGAACGGCCGTGCGCGCTCCATGCAGTGCTGTTCGATGGCCTGCCACATGCCATCGATGGCACGGATACCATCGTGACAATCCCGATAGGCACCAACGCCGGGCAGCACCAACCGGTCGGCACCCGACACTTGTTCAGGCGATGTGACCAGATCAATATCTGCACTGACGCCGGACATGGTTACGGCGCGCTCAAACGACTTCTGCGCCGAGCGCAAGTTGCCCGATCCATAGTCAACGATTGCGACTTTCATCATGGGCCTCACGCGCCTTCAGGCTGCTGCCTTGCAGAGAAGTATCGCCAGGCCGCCTCTTCGCGGTCAGACGCAACAACGTCGGCTACCTCATGGTAGCCTCTCCGTGCGAGTGCCCGGCGACGCAGGTTGTTGCCTTCAAGCCCGAAGAACACATTGACCAGAAGACCAAGCATGGTCGCCAGGTTATCGGGAAAGCCGGACAGGTAACCAATTCCCGCAAGCACAGCGACGGCGACAAGGTAAGCAACCAGCGCCAGCCACAGCCGGTGCCAGATCATCCATACGAATGGAATAAAGAAGGCAGGCCAGCTGAAGCCATCCTTGATGAACACCACGCTGTTGCCATCGTCATCGTGAAGCAGAAGTTCGGCCCTGCGATGTGCAGTGTAGGTGAGCATGAGATCAACCCTCGCCTCCGAGCGTACCCTTGGTTGATGGCACTGCGTCCGGCATGCGCGGATCGATCTCGACGCAATCCCGCAAGGCGCGAGCCACTGCCTTGAAGCAGCTTTCTGCGATGTGGTGATTGTTGAAGCCATAAAGCGTTTCAACGTGCAGCGTCATGCCTGCATTCATGGCAAACGCCTGGAAGAACTCGCGGAACAGCTCCGTATCCATATCGCCGATCTTGGGTGCGTTGAACTCGGTGCGCCATACCAGGAACGGCCTGCCTGATACATCGATTGCCGCGCGCGACAAGGTTTCATCCATGGCGAGATAACAGTGACCATATCGGCGGATGCCCTTGCGATCGCCGAGCGCCTTCGAAATTGCCTGTCCAAGCGCGATGCCGGTATCTTCGGTGGTGTGGTGCATGTCGATATGCAGATCACCCTCGGTCCGGATCGTCATGTCAATCAGCGAGTGACGCGACAGCTGATCCAGCATGTGGTCGAGAAAGCCAACCCCGGTAGAAATCTGGCGCGCGCCAGTTCCGTCCAGGTTTACTTCCACGGACACGTCTGTTTCATTCGTCTTGCGTTGGACAGCGGCTTTTCTCATTGCGGCTTTCCCATCCCGTATCGGCCAGTTGCGGATGACTTTTAACAGGCCCCGGTGCAGGCGCAAGGCCCGTTACGTGCCTTGATTAACCTTGCCGGGTCTTTTAATCGCTGCATACACACCCCACTTGGTGACACGAAGACACGGCAAACGGAACAGTATGCATGAGTGATACCGGCAATTCTTCCGCCACGACCTGGCATGGCACAACCATCGTGACGGTCCGCAAGGGCGATATGGTTGTGGTTGCCGGAGATGGACAGGTCAGCCTGTCGAACACCGTCATAAAGGGAAATGCCAGGAAAGTGCGGCCTCTTGGCAAGGGTGATGTGATCGCTGGATTTGCCGGTGCCACCGCAGATGCCATGACGCTTTTTGAGCGGCTTGAAGCCAAGCTGGAGCAGTATCCGGCACAGCTGACGCGCGCTTGTGTGGAGCTTGCCAAGGACTGGCGCACCGATCGGTACTTGCGGCGGCTGGAAGCAATGATGATCGTTGCAGACAAGTCGACCAGCCTGGTGCTGACTGGCAATGGTGATGTGCTTGAGCCTGAAAACGGGATCATCGCCATCGGCTCTGGTGGCAACTACGCGCTGGCGGCCGCACGCGCGCTGGCCGACAGCGACCTGGATGCAGAAGCCATTGCCCGCAAGGCCATGAAGATTGCAGCCGAGATCTGCGTCTACACCAATGACAATCTGACCCTGGAGAAGCTGACCGCCGAATGAGGCAGCCAGCCGAACCGTCCAATTCAACTCTAGAGTTCGTTCCATGACCGATTTTTCTCCGCGCGAAATTGTTTCCGAACTGGACCGGCACATCGTCGGTCAGCGCGATGCCAAACGGATGGTCGCCATTGCGCTGCGCAACCGGTGGCGGCGCAAACAACTGGACGCCGGACTACGCGATGAGGTGATGCCCAAGAATATCCTGATGATCGGCCCAACCGGCGTGGGCAAAACCGAAATTGCCCGCAGGCTGGCCAAGCTTGCCAACGCACCTTTCATCAAGGTGGAAGCCACAAAGTTCACTGAAGTCGGTTATGTCGGACGAGACGTCGAACAGATCGTGCGTGACCTTGTCGAAGCCGGTATCGGACTGGCCCGCGAAGCACGCCGCGAACAGGTGAAGGCGCAAGCCCAGGCCAATGCCGAGAATCGGGTGCTGGATGCACTGGTCGGACCCGGCGCCTCAAAGACGACGCGAGATTCATTCCGGACAAAGTTGCGCGCGGGCGAGCTGGACGACAAGGAAATCGAACTGGAAGTTGTCGACACAGGGGGCGGTATGCCGACAATGGACATACCCGGCATGCCCGGCTCATCGGTAGGCATGGTCAACCTGTCGGATATGTTGGGCAAGGCGTTCGGGCAGCGCACCAAGACACGGCGCATGACGGTCAGCGAGAGCCATTCCATCCTGTTGCCGGAAGAGTCCGACAAGCTCATCGATCAGGAACAGATCACCCTGGAGGCGATCGACAGTGTCGAGAACAACGGAATCGTATTTCTTGACGAAATCGACAAGGTGACCGCGCGCTCGGAACGGCAAGGTGCGGATGTCAGCCGCGAGGGGGTGCAGCGCGATCTGTTGCCCCTGATTGAAGGCACCACGGTATCGACCAAGTACGGACCGGTCAAAACCGACCATATCCTGTTCATTGCATCAGGTGCATTTCACGTTGCCAAACCATCGGACTTGCTGCCTGAGCTGCAAGGCCGCCTGCCGATCCGCGTCGAACTGAAGGCGCTGACGAGGGAGGACTTCAAGCGGATTCTGGTTGAGCCGGAAGCAAGCCTGGTCAAACAGTATGTCGCCCTGCTCGGCACAGAAAACGTCACGCTCGAAGTCACCGATGATGGTGTCGAGGCGCTCGCCGATATTGCAGCGGAAGTCAACTCGTCGGTTGAGAACATCGGCGCGCGCCGGCTGCAGACCATCATGGAGCGTGTACTTGAAGACGTGAGCTTCGAAGCAACCGACAAACCCGGCGAAACCGTGGTTCTGGACCGCGACTTCGTAGAGAAAAATATCGGTGATCTGGCCCGCAACACGGACCTGTCGAAGTTCATTCTCTAGACGCAGGTTTCTTGGCAAGCGCTTCTTCGAGCAAGGTCAGATGCCGGCCAATCTCCTCATCCGACATGGAAGCGATGTTGTCGGCCAGCTTGTTGGCCAGTTCGGTTGCAGCTGGTGAAAGACCGGATGTGTCAACGACAACGCGCGGGTGGGACAACCGGGCCAGCCGGGTGATTTCCTCTGCCTCGTCCCAGATCACATTGAAGTAGGCAATAATGCGCTGAACGAGATACCAGCTGGGCAGGCCGCGATGGCCATGCTCCAGTGCAGAAAGATAAGCAGGTGTGACACCAATTGCGTCAGCCATGTCCTTCATGCTGACCTTGCGCTGCTTCCTGAGTTCCCTGACCTTGGCGCCGAATGGAGTCACGACCGTCCTGCCTTCCGGCGCAATCGTACATAGAAAGCACCGCCTCCACCATGGCGGGGGTGGGCCGGCTGAAAGCCGACGACGTGTTCGGCAAACACGCGTTCATGCATCCAGTTCGGCAATTCGGCGCGAAGTCGGCCTTGCCGTTCCGGCGCGTGGTAGACATCGGTTGAATGGAGTGTGTGGCGTGTAAAGGGTGAAGCGCCCTTGCCAGTGATCACAAGTACGTTGCGGTCACCTCGTGCCCGTGCGCTTTCGATGAAATTCAGCAAGGCAATACGCCCGCGCTCAACGCTCATGCCATGCAGGTCAATGCGGCCATCGATCTCCACGTTGCCACGCGCCAGCTTCTGGGTATCCCGGCGGTTGAGACCCGCGATGGCCGGTTGCCTTGGGGAATCGACCGGCAGCGCGGACAACCGAACCGCACCAAATGTCCCCTGGCTCTGTTTCTTTCCGGTAGCGGCTTGTGATGCTGCATCTGCAATCCGGTTGTCCGCACCCGGTTCGGGCTGAGGCGTATTTTCGGGGTGGAGTGGAGAAACTGTCTGTTTGACCTGGCGCCAGATCGCCAGTTCATCATCCCTGAGAATGCGTCCCTTGCGCTTGATCTGCTTTTTGGCGGACTTGTTCATCAACGGTAACGGTCCAGCAGTCTGGCCGCGAGTGCGTGCGGCAGCAATGCAATCAACTCACCCGGCTGATCCATCAAGCCGGCATCCCTGCCCGCCTGATCGCCGGAGCCGAAGAAGATGTCTCCACGTTGGGGCCCGCGAATTGCCGAGCCGGTATCCTGCGCGACCATGAGCGCGTTGAACTGGTGAGCTTTACCATTGCGAAAAACAGTCGTACTGACCCAGACGGGAACGCCCAGCGCCCAGACAGACCGGTCAACCGCCAGCGAAC
>JAWVYF010000034.1:0-16234 GCA_033722845.1 Anderseniella sp.
ATTACAACATTCCGCTGGTGTTGGTAGATGCCGCAGACACCTTCATCGACGCGCTGGAGGGGGAGGCTGATCCCGAAACCAAGCGCAAGACCATTGGCAAACTGTTCATCGATGTATTCGAGGAAGAGGCGCGCAAGGTTGGTGGCGCGGATTTTCTCGCGCAAGGCACGCTTTATCCGGATGTGATCGAAAGCGTGTCGTTCTCGGGCGGCCCGTCCGTCACCATCAAGTCGCACCACAATGTCGGAGGCCTGCCCGAACGCATGAACATGCAACTGGTCGAGCCGTTGCGTGAACTGTTCAAGGACGAGGTGAGGGCGCTTGGCCGCGAGCTTGGCCTGCCGGAAAGCTTCATCGGCCGCCACCCGTTCCCCGGCCCCGGCCTTGCCATCCGCTGCCCCGGAGGCGTGACGCGCGAGAAGCTGCGCATCCTGCAGGAGGCCGACGCCATCTACCTCGACGAGATTCGCAAGGCTGGCCTGTATGATGAAATCTGGCAGGCCTTTGCCGTGCTGCTGCCGGTCCAGACCGTAGGCGTCATGGGTGATGGGCGTACCTACGAGTTCGTCTGCGCACTGCGCGCCGTCACCTCGGTCGACGGCATGACGGCGGACTTCTACCCCTATTCGATGGACTTCCTCGGCCGCGCCGCGACCCGCATCATCAACGAGGTCCGCGGCATCAACCGCGTCGTGTACGATGTGACGTCCAAGCCGCCCGGCACCATCGAGTGGGAGTAACCCGCTTAATCCTTGGTGTCATCGGGAGAAATCGGAACTCCCGGTTCCGGACCCGAGAACTCCTCGTCATCTTCCGTTTTCGCAGCCGGATCGGATTTGCCTGACACAAGTTCGCCTTGGGCACATGCGCTCCACTCGAGCGCGTCAGTGAGGCCAATCAGTGAGAACGACGCGGACAGATCCTCTCCAGCTGTCGAAGTGTAGCTGACGGTCAGCCGGTTCCCCGGCTTCGCTTCAGTCAGGATCAGTTCGGTCAGTTGCCCGTCAAAAGTGAATACGTTGCCGTCTTCGCTCGACGTGATCATGGCTGCCGGAATGTTCATCGGCTGGCCGTCATCCACGCGCACCACCATGCCGGCAGTCGGGTTCGTGTGTTCCATCTTGTCGAGCAACATGGCCCGCCAACGGCTGTCTGCCGTCTCGCGCCTGAAGCCGAACACATGACTGAAACCCAGTGGGGCAGCTTCGTTCATCATGTGGGTGAGTACGGCGCATGCGCTGCCGGGCTGACAGGTGGCCGAGTAGTCTTTAGAGAAGGTGCGTACGCCGGAAAATGCATGTTGAACGTTCGCGCCACACAGTTGCTCTTCAGCTGCTGCCGGCGGGCTGGCAATGACTGCGAGTCCAACCATGAGCAGAACTGGTCTCAAGCGCCGCTGTCTCACGATCTGCCACCCGCACAGTCGACACAAAAAGGAGCGGCGGGATCAACCTCCAGCCGCTTGGCTGTGATCATCTCACCACACTTGGCACACCAGCCATACTCATCGTTGTCCAGGCGGCGAAGAGCTTGCTCGATGCGTTGCAGTTCGCCAGCGCGGGCGCGCTCATTGGCTTGCGCCATGGCCTGGCGCTGCATCGCATCCATGCGGGACAGCCGCCCGACCGATTGCTGGTCGAGTTCCACGGCATCGCGGTCTTGTGCAGATATCCTGGACAAGTCGAGCAGCTCGTCGCGCCGGGCTTGAAGCCGCTGGCGTGCGGCTGTCTTGTCAATGTCCTGATGGTTGGACATGGCGAAGCAGGTCAGTGCTTGTCAGAGTTTGGTCTGGCCGTAAAAGCAAGATTACTGCTTTGCCTGGGCGCAATCGACCCATTCCAGCGCTTTGCCAAGTTCCGAAACATTTACGTCCATGTTGATTTTCTTGCCGCCGACAAACTGCACGGTGCTCATCATGGTTTTGCTTTCAGTCATGGTCGTCACCATGATCTGCGATACGTCATCATCAACGCGCACTGTCTTCTTGTCTTCCGACGAAATCAGAAACTCCGGGGCAACGCGGGTTTCGTCGCTGCCGTTGAACACCAGGTCGATGCCGGCCCCTGTGTCGATGCTGGACGTGCCGGAAAACCTTATCAGCCAAGAGCCATCCAGCGAGGCCCGCTCCATGTCCACGCGCATGTCGTCACCGGTCGCGAGGGTGACACTGCAGATGCTGTCGATCTCACACGCTGCCGACAGTCCGCCGACCTGTGCAACTCGCATGTTGCCTTCCTGGGCAATGTCAGCGCCGCACAGTTGTTCTGCCATTGCCGGCGAGGCGGCAAGGCCAAGAGAAACTATGGCTGCTGCAAGTTTGAAGCTCTGTCGCACGGGGGGTCTTCTCCTGCTTTTCATCGGGTTGGCGGGCTGGATTTCGCAGCGCGTCACCCTATCCGTTTGCGTGTGTCTCTAGATGCACTACAAGGCACTCATGGTCAATCATTGCGGCAGGAGTTAGAATTCGTGCCGGGTAATTCAAGCTGCCACACGCGGGCGCATACAAGTGTCCGCAAAACAGGCGAGGGGTTTTCAAGATGACTGTTCTGATCTGGGGTATGGTTCTGTTTTTCGGTGCGCACCTCTTGTCGCTCACACCGGCGCGTGCCCCGCTTTACGCCAGGCTGGGCGAGAAGGCCTACAAGGGCATCTACTCCGTAGTATCGCTCGTTGGGCTTGGCCTGATGATCTGGGGCTTCGGGCTTGCCCGTTCCGGCCCTGATGCTGCGCGTATCGTGTATGACCCGGTCATGGGCTCCAGCCACGGCACGATGCTGCTTGTCCTGCTGGCAATGATCCTGCTGGCTTCGGCACACATGAAGGGCCACATCCGCAAGATCGTCAAACATCCGATGTCGGTTGGCGTGGCGCTGTGGTCTGCCGGCCATCTGCTGGTCAATGGCAACCTGTCAGAGGTGCTGCTGTTCGGCGGCTTTTTCGTATTGTCAGTGCTGGATGTCATCGTATCCACCGTGCGCGGAAAGGCGCCAACACACACGCCACAGATCAAGTTCGACATCATGGCAGTGGTCGGTGGCGTAGCCATCTATGCGGTTTTCCTGATGGCGCACCAGTGGCTGTTCGGCGTGTCGCCCGTTTACTGATTTGCTGGCTGGAAAGTTCTTACTCATGCTGCTTGCACTCTCGGTCGCGCTGTTCGCGCTGATCCACCTCATACCTGCCTTCCCTTCGCTCAAGGACCGCGTGTCTTCCAGCCTTGGCAAGGCCTACGGGCCGGCTTTTGGCATCGCGTCCATCGTCTCGCTGGTGCTGATTGTGCTGGCCTGGCAAGGCGCTGACCGCTCACCCGTTTATGAACCGCCGGCCTGGGGCTTCAAGGCCAACCTGGTGCTCAGTTTCATCGCCATGTTGCTGCTTGGTATCTTCCTGTTCAGGGGGCGATTGCGCCAGATCCTCCAGTTGCCGCTTGCGCTGGGTGTCATCGCGTGGTCGACGGGCCATCTGCTGGCCAATGGGGACCAGGCAAGCATCATCCTGTTTGGTGGATTGCTGCTGTACGCTGTGATTCACATTGCCGGTGGCTTAGTGCAGGGCATCCGCCCCTCGCCAGAAGTGCGGCAGGGCCATGATGCGCTGTCGCTGCTTGCTGGTGTGGCGCTTTATGGGGTGATGATCCAGCTCCATGCTCACTTGATCGGCGTTGCCTTGTTCGACATCAACGCCCTTTCAGGTCTGGGGCAGTAGCCTGCCCGGGGACCTTACCGAGAGGTAATGCCTTCGCCCGTCAGGCTGAGGTATAAATGAGAGGATTCGGCGCAAGTAACCAGCTGCCAGAAACGGAAAGCCATGTCAGTTCAAAAGCAGGTTCGCCGCATGACGGCTCCGGACATCACGGCGCGCAAGGGGCAGGAGCCTATTGTTTCGCTGACGTCCTATCACGCTCACACCGCTGCAATAGCCGACAAGTATTGTGACTTTCTGCTGGTGGGCGACTCTCTGGGCATGGTCATGCATGGCTTTGAATCGACGGTGCCTGTTCCGCTCGAGCTGATGATCATGCACGGCAAGGCGGTGGTGCGCGGCTCCTCGCGGGCGCTGGTCGTGGTGGACATGCCATTCGGCACCTATGAGGAAAGCCCGTCCGTGGCCTTCCGCAATGCAGCCCGGGTCATGAAGGAAACTGACTGTGGCGCGATCAAGCTCGAGGGTGGCGCCCGCATGGCCGAGACAATTGACTATCTTGTCCAGCGCGGCATTCCGGTTATGGCCCATATCGGGCTTACCCCGCAGTCGATCAATACGCTTGGCGGTTTCAAGACCCAAGGCCGTCAGCGCGAACAATGGGCTGCCATCGAGGCGGATGCCAAGGCGGTATCTGAAGCCGGTGCATTTTCCATCGTGCTTGAGGCCATGGCAGAACCGCTTGCAGCGCGCATCACCAGCCAGGTTCCCATTCCCACCATCGGCATCGGCGCGTCTGCCGTGTGCGACGGGCAAATTCTGGTCATGGAAGACATGCTTGGCCTGAGCCCGCGCGTGCCGAAGTTTGTGAAGGAGTTCGGCAAGGTTGGCCGCGCCATAGAACGCGCCATCAAGCTCTATGCCGAAGATGTGCGCAGCCGGGAGTTTCCGGCCGCCGAGAACACATATGACGTTAAGGACTGAAAGGCTGGTCCCATGACAATGTCCAGACGATCATTCACCACCCTGGCCGGCGCGACCGGTGCTGCACTGTTGTCCGGCGGTCTGCCGGTTGTCATGCAGGCACGCGCCGCCACCGACGGGTTCACCGAGCTCACCATTTCAAGGAAGCCTTTCAAGCTGGTGCCCGAGGGCAAGGAAACCGAGCTGTGGACATACAACGGCGCATGCCCCGGTCCTGAAATCCGCGTTAAGCGCAACGAGAAAGTGCGGGTGCGTCTGATCAACGGTCTCGACGAACCCACCATGCTTCATTGGCACGGCATCCGCATCGAAAATGCCATGGACGGCTCACCGCTGACGCAGAACCCAGTCGCACCGGGCGAGACCTTCGACTACGAGTTCACCGTACCGGACGCTGGCACCTACTGGTATCATCCGCACCTTGGGTCTTCACGTCAGGTCGAGCACGGGCTGTACGGCCCGTTGATCGTGGAAGAGGACGCACCTCTGGAGGGCGTCGCCGACATCACGCTGGTTCTGGATGACTGGTTGCTCAATGAAGACGGCACCTTGAACCAGAAAGCGTTCGGCAATATCGGCATGGCTGCGCATGGCGGACGCTTGGGCAACTGGTTCACGGTCAACGGCCAGTCACGGCCTCGCATCAAGACTGCTGCAGGCCAGCGCCTGCGCTTGCGCCTGATCAACTGCGCCAATGCCCGTGTCATGTATCCGCAACTGCGAGGTGCTGAGCCAGTCATGATAGCGATGGATGGCCAGCCGCTTGAAAAGCCCGTCACGCTTAGAGACGAGACCTTTGCACTGGGGCCGGGTGGACGGGCCGATCTGCTGGTCCGGCGCGGCAATGACGAGCTGACGCTTGTCCATGCCGGACGCGGCGAACCGTTGGAAGTAGCCTACCTCGACCGCACAGGCGAGGCAGGTGATCCGGACACAACCGAGATCGAGGCCCTGGCTTCCAATGGCCTTGTTGCGCCGGCTGGCATCGAGAGCGTAAAGCCGGTTGAACTGGTCATGGAAGGCGGTGCCATGGGCGGACTGCAAGGTGCAAAACTGCGCGGCCGCGACGTGGGCATGCGCGAGTTGGTCCAGAACGGCATGGCCTGGGCGTTCAACGGGGTGGCCGGCATGACCGAAGAGCCGCTGGCGTCCTACAAGCGTGGCGAGACCGCGGTGATTGAGTTCGTCAACAAGACGGCCTGGCCGCATGCCATGCACCTGCATGGCCATCACATGCTGCCGGTTGAGATTGACGGCAAGCCGCAGCAAGGTCTCGCCTGGCGCGATACGCTGATGCTCGATCCCGACCAGCGCATTAAGGTGGCGTTCGCGGCAGACAATCCCGGCAAGTGGATGTTGCACTGTCACATGCTGGAACACCAGGAAACCGGGATGATGACTTGGGTCGATGTCGAAGCCTGAGCCGGTCTTGCACCTTGCGATTGACCTTGATCGAATGCACGGCCTCGTTTACCCAGAGGCCCACGTCTTGAACCGGCGGCCCACGCACCCCATTCACTGGGGTAAACCCGGCCAAAGCCTTGAGCACACCGTTGGAACGTACCCATGAGTGACGACAGCCTGTTTCGCGAAATTGATGAAGAGGTCCGCCGCGACAAGATCGTGAGCATCTGGACCCGCTTCGGAAATCTCATTCTGGCCGTGTGTTTCCTCGTTATTGCCGGCGTTGGGGGCTACAAGGCATGGCAATACTGGGACGCCAAGCAGGCTGAAGAGGCCGGCATGCGCTGGTATGGTGCCGTGCGCCTGGCAGAGCAGGGCAAGGACGCTGAGGCCGACAAGGCCTTCAACGACATCGCTGCCACCGGCCACAAGGGCTATGCGTTGCTCGCCCGCCTGTCTCAGGCTGCCCAGTTGGCGCAGGACGGCAAGCGCGAGGAGGCCATTGCCCTGTACGACCAGGTTGCGGCAGACAACGCCGCCGACGAATCTCTGCGTGAGCTTGCCCGTGTGCGTGCAGCTTATCTGTTGGTAGACACCGCCAGCGTGGCCGATCTGACCAAGCGGTTGGAAGGCATGGACGATGCCAAGTCATCCTGGCGCCATGCCACCCGTGAGATCCTTGCGCTGGCCAACTTCCGTGAAGGCCAGCTCAAGCGCGCTGCAGAGCTGGCGACCGAAATTCTTGCTGATCCGGCAACACCCGCCGGTATGCGCGCACGCACCCAACTCGTCTCCGCTCATCTTCAGCCGCTGCTCCAGCAGCAGCCCGACTGATCGCCGGAGCGAAGGGCCATGCCCGCGTCATCCGCTTCATCGCTGCGCCTGCCGGCAATCGTTATTGTCGGGCGGCCCAATGTCGGCAAGTCCACGCTGTTCAACCGGTTGACCGGCAAGCGGCTGGCGCTGGTCGATGACCGGCCTGGCGTTACCCGTGACCGGCGCGAGGGCGAGGGCCGTATTGGCGGGCTGAAGTTTCGCATCATCGATACTGCCGGTCTTGAAGACGCTGCACCCGATACGCTTGCCCGGCGCATGACCGAGCAAAGCCGCAAGGCCATAGAGGCAGCGGACGTCTGCCTGTTCATGATCGACGCGCGCGCAGGCGTGACGCCTGCCGACCAGCATTTCGCCGATCTTGTGCGCCGGTCCGGCAAACCCGTTGTGCTGCTCGCCAACAAGGCCGAGGGCGGCAAGGGAGAGGATGGCCGGCTGGAAGCCTACTCGCTTGGGCTAGGCGAGCCAATTTCGGTGTCGGCTGAACATGGCGAAGGTCTTGGCGATCTGCATGATGCGTTGCAGGAAGCATTCGAGCTTCATGCACCCGATACGATCGAGCCGCCCCAGTCCGAAGAATTCGAGGACGACGCTTCGGATGACGACGAAGAAGAGCTCGCGCCCGACCGGCCCTTGCGGCTGGCCATCATGGGTCGGCCCAATGCCGGCAAGTCCACGCTGATCAATCGGCTTGTCGGTGAGGAGCGCATGCTGACCGGTCCTGAAGCCGGCATCACTCGTGATGCGATCGGCCTTGACTGGAGCTGGAAGGGCCAACGCATCAAGTTGTGGGACACTGCAGGCATCCGCAAGAAGGCCCGCGTTCATGACAAGCTTGAAAAACTGTCTGTGGCCGATGCCCTGCGCGCGGTGAAGTTTGCCGAAGTTGTCGTGCTGCTGATCGACGCGACGCAGCCTCTGGAGAAGCAGGACCTGCAGCTTGCAAGCCTTGTGGCGCGTGAGGGCAGGGCGATGATCATCGCCATCAACAAATGGGACCTGGTCGAGGACAAGAACGCAGTCCGCCGCGACATCGAGCTGGAAGTCACCCGGTTGCTGCCGCAGGTATCGGGCATCGCCATCGTCACCATGTCCGGCCTGTCCGGCCGTGGCGTGGACAAGCTCATGCCAGCCGTGCTGGAAACCTACAAGCTGTGGAACATGCGCCTGCCCACTCACCGGCTCAATGAGTGGCTTGAGGTGCAGGTGCAGCGCCACCCGCCGCCCGCACCCGGTGGCCGGCGCATCCGCCTGCGTTACATGACACAGGCCAATGCCCGCCCGCCGACCTTTGTGGTGTTCTGTTCCAACGCATCAGATATGCCCGACAGCTACAAGCGGTACCTCATCAACGGGCTGCGCGAAGACTTCGGGCTGTGGGGCGTGCCGGTGCGCATCAACCTGCGCCAGGGCAAGAACCCCTATGCGGGCAAGGCCAAGAAAACCTGATCAGGCGCAGGCATACCGGGCGCTGACCTCGCCCAGTTCGGCACATGTCGAGATGATCTCGTCGCCCGGCTCCACGTAGATGAGGCCCGTAACCACACCTGTGGTCACCACGTCGCCGGCCTTCAGCATCAAACCTTGCGCATTGAGATAGTTGGCAAGCCAGGCCAGAGCGATGTCGGGTCCGCCCAGCGCGTTCACGCCTTTGCCGGTCGAGGCGACGTCATCATTGCGCATGACCGACAGTTCCAGCCCGGCATAGCTGCCCGCGGGCAGCACCTCGTTGGCCGGGCCCAGCACGAAGGCGTCATTACAGCCGCCGTCGGCAATGTTCCACATGTTGCCGTCTTCCAGCCCGCCCGGCAGGCGGCGGTTGACCAGCTCCAGCGACAGATGCGTGCTGGCTGCAGCCGCTACCGCATCTGCCGGCGTCCATGCATCGTCGCGCGCTGGCAGATCGTGCGCCATGGTGAAGGCAATTTCAGGCTCAACGAGACGCAAGGCCTTGTCGGAAAAACTTACCGTGCCACCGTCCTCGATTGTCCGTTCGGCGTAGACGGGCCCTGGAAACGGGCTGGTGGTTTTGAGCATCTTTTGCGCCATTTCGCTGGTGCAGCCGATCTTCCACCCGGTCTGCTGCCAGCCGGTCAGACGTGCAGCCTGGCACTGCAGTGAAAAGGCGGCTGCCTCGCTTTCAGGTGCAGGGCCGGGGTAGTCATCCAGCTTCATGCCGCGCACGCGCGCATCGGCCAGTGTCTGTGCCAGTGCCTCGCTCATCAAGCCACTCCCTTTGCTGTCAGCTTTCCGGCGCTGAAGTCATAGATCTCGCCGCAGCTTTCTGTCTCGCCAGTAAACAGCGGCAGCGTCGCATGGGCCAGTTCTTCCGGTGTTGGCAGCTTCGACTGATCCTCGCCAGGCATGGCCTGCCGCCGCATCCGGGTGGCGATCGGGCCCGGATTGAGCACATTCACCCTCAACGACGTGGTGCGCATCTCTTCGGCCCACGTCCGGGCCAACACTTCGACAGCTGCCTTCGAAACAGCATACGCACCCCAGTAAGCGCGCACATTGTGTGCGGCTCCCGACGTCACGAACACCGCGCGTCCCTGGTCCGACGCCTTCAGCAACGGTTCCAGCGAACGGATCAGCCGGTAGTTTGCCGTCACGTTCACCGCCATCACGTCTTCAAACGTTTTCGGCTTGAGGTTGACCAGCGGGGTGAGTGCGCCAAGCATGCCTGCATTGGCAAACATGATGTCGAGCTTGCCCCAGCGTTCTGCCAGAGGCGTGCCCATGCGGTCGATCGCTTCGAAGTCCTTCAGGTCCAGCGGCACCAGCGTGGCAGAGCCGCCGCCCGACTTGATCTCGTCATCAAGCTCTTCCAGCGCACCCACGGTACGCGCGACAGCAATCACATGCGCGCCGGCTGCCGCAAGTTCCAGCGACATGGCCCGGCCAATACCGCGGGACGCCCCTGTTACCAGCGCCACGCGCCCTTCCAGTTGCTTTGTCATGCAAGTCTCTTCTTTTGTGAAAGCGGTGCCTGCAGCCGCCAAGGGCTTGCGGCGCGCAAGCTTTAGCTCGCCTCGGCCAGCAATGAAAGTTGATGAGGATTGCCACCTTCGCTGTAGTCTGTCAGCGCGGTCGGGTAGTCGCCGGTGAAGCAATGATCGGTAAACTGCGGGGCTTCGTTGTCGCGCCCGTCATATCCGGCTGCCCGGTAGATGCCGTCCACCGACAGGAACGTCAGTGTTTTCACGCCGACGTATTGGGTCATCTCTTCCAGCGTATGTGTTGCGGCCAGCAGCGACTTCTGCTCCGGCGTGTCGATTCCATAAAAGTCCGGATGGGTGATGGGTGGCGAGGCGATTGCCATGTGCACTTCCTTTGCGCCCGCCTCGAACATCATCTGCACGATCTTGACCGAGGTGGTGCCGCGCACGATCGAGTCATCGACCAGCATGATCCGCTTGCCTTCAATCACGGCGCGATTGGCGTTGTGTTTGAGCTTTACCCCCAGGGCGCGGATCTGCTGTGTGGGTTCGATGAAGGTCCGGCCCACATAGTGATTGCGGATAATGCCAAGCTCGAAAGGCACACCGGCTTCATCGGCATAGCCGAGTGCAGCGGGAACACCGGAGTCCGGCACCGGGATCACCACGTCCACTTCAGCCTTCACCTCACGTGCCAGCTCGCGGCCCATTTCCTTGCGCACCTGATAAACGGAACGCCCGCCAATGATGCTGTCGGGCCGTGAGAAGTAGATGTACTCGAAAATGCAAGGGCGCGGGCGCTGGGCCGGAAACGGTTTGATGGATTGCACGCCGGCCTCGGTGATAACGACAACTTCGCCGTTTTCGATCTCGCGCACGAAGCGCGCGCCGATGATGTCCAGCGCGCAGGTTTCGCTCGACAGGATGTAGGCACCGTTCAATTCGCCCAGCACCAGCGGACGGATGCCCAGCGGGTCGCGCGCACCTATCATCTTCTTGGTGGTCAGGCACACCAGCGAGTAAGCACCTTCCAGTGCCTTGATGGCGTCGATAAAGCGGTCGACAAGCTGGCGCTGGCGCGAGCGGGCGACCAGATGCAGCACAGCCTCGGTGTCCGAGGTCGACTGGCAGATGGCACCATCGGCCACCAGCTTCTTGCGCAGTGCCAGTCCGTTGGTGATGTTGCCGTTGTGCGCCACGGCGAAACCGCCCGTACTCAGTTCGGCAAACATCGGCTGCACGTTGCGGATCATCTGCTCGCCGGTGGTTGAGTAACGCGTGTGGCCGACCGCTGAGCGGCCACGCAGCCGTTCCATTGTGGCAGGTTTGGAAAACGCATCACCGACCAGGCCTATGCGGCGCTCCGACTGGAACCGCTTGCCGTCGAAAGACACGATACCGCAGGCCTCCTGGCCCCGGTGCTGCAGGGCATGCAAACCCAGCGCAGTCAGCGCAGCCGCGTCCTCGTGCCCGAAAACGCCAAACACGCCGCACTCCTCGCGCAGCGTGTCTCCATCAAGGTCCAGGTCCAGTTCGCTCAGTCTGTCTGGGTCTGTCATCAGCGCCTGCCCATGTTCATGTCCCGCTAGAGGTCACGTATCTACTGTGTCCCCTGGGTACTTTCAATGATCTGGTTCAATGTATCCGTCTGGTTCGAGCGGTAGCCCGTTTCCGAATCCGCGGCCGCAGCGCCTTCTGACGGCGAGACTTCGGCATCCCCCCGGGCGCTGAGCGTGGACGGATTTCCGATCTTGGACTGAAGGTCGTCGGCCAGGTCAGGCGACATCAACCCCATTGTCAGGAGCGTGTCTACCGTGAAGCTGGACGCAGACGTCATCATGGGCAACAGCATGGCATCCCGGACGGAACTGTCAATCTTGTCGCGCGGGACAAGCCACACATAAAAGATGAAAACCGTCATCATCAGGACAAGTCCGCGCAGCAGGCCATAGAAAAAGCCAAGCGTGCGGTCAATCGGGCCAGCGCCGGTTTCAAGCAGGGCGTCGGATATCTTCGCCCCGATGATCGACAGCACAATCAGCACCACAAGAAACGCCAAGGCAGCAACCACAATCGTCACCACGATGTCGTTGTCGCCCACATATGGCTGAAGAAGGCTGGACGCCTGTTCGCGAACCTGGGCAGATGAGATGGCATAAAAAGCCGCCACTGCGGCCAGACCCCAGGCCAGCAGTGAAAGCACCTCGCGCGAAAGTCCGCGCATGATGGCCATCAGCCCGGAAATCAGCATGACGGCGGCAAGCGCAATATCCGGCCACGTAAAAGACATAGGCAAATCTCCCGGACGGGGCTGAACGTCTGGATGCCCAACAGTCCGCTTGCATCCCCGGTACTCCAGACGGAACCGCGATTATGTCGCACGGAGGGATTGCAAAATCAATGTGACTCTTCAGCCGGTTCCTTCGCGACCCAGATCAGGCAACGGCCATGTGCGTAGGCGCCGCTACCTGTCCAGCAACTGCAAAGCGCCAATCACTGCCGCGATTTGGGCAATCCTGCGATATAGGCCACCAGATCTGCCACGTTGGCCATCTGGCGAAGCGCAGGCCCTGCGGCGGGCTGTTTCAGCTTGCCGCCCGAGGCAATGATCGCCGTGTCCAGCCCCAGCTTGGCCGATTCGCGCGCCCGCTGCTCAGCCTGCCCCACCGGCCTCAGCGCGCCTGACAGTGCAATCTCGCCAAACAGCGCCACGTTGGGTGGGATCACCGCGCCGGTCAGCGACGAGACGAGCGCTGCCGCCACGGCCATGTCGGCCGCCGGCTCCTTGACGCGCAAGCCACCCGCCACATTCAGATACACATCCTGCTGGCCGACATTGACGCCTGCATGTGCCTCCAGCACCGCCAGCACCATCGCAAGCCGGTTCTGGTCCCAGCCAACGACCGCCCGCCTCGGTGTGCCCAGCGCAGACGGCGAAACCAGCGCCTGCACTTCCATCAACAGCGGGCGGGTGCCCTCCATGCCGGCGAAGATAGCCGAACCCGGGGTAGGGGCTTCGCCCGAGCCCATGAACAGCCGCGACGGGTTGTCCACCTCGCGCAAACCGCCGTCAGACATCTCGAACACGCCAATCTCGTCTGTCGGGCCAAACCGGTTCTTCACCGCCCGCAGGATACGGAACTGGTGACCACGATCGCCTTCGAAATACAGCACCGTATCGACCATGTGCTCAACCACCTTCGGGCCGGCAATCTGGCCGTCCTTGGTCACATGCCCGACCAGCAGCACCGTGCAGCCCTTCTGCTTGGCGTAGCGGATGAGCGCCTCTGCGCCTGCGCGAAGCTGCGTAACTGTGCCTGGTGCACTCTCGATGACCGGGGACCACAGTGTCTGGATCGAATCGATCACCACCACCGATGGCGGTTCGCCCTCGTTCAGCGTCGCAATGATATCGGACACATTGGTTTCTGCAGCCAGCAGCACAGGCGATTTGCCAAGCCCCAGCCGGCGTGCGCGCAACCGTACCTGGTCTATCGCCTCTTCACCGGAGATGTAGACTGCCTTGTGCCCGTTGTTCGCCACGCTTGCCAGCGCCTGGGTCAGCAGGGTCGACTTGCCGATGCCCGGGTCGCCTCCGATCAGGATGCCGGAGCCTGGCACGAACCCGCCACCGGCCACCCGGTCCAGTTCCTTTATACCGGTCAGTATCCGTTCAGGGGCAGGCGTCTCGCCTTCCAGCCCGACCAGGCGCGTGGCACGGCCTTTCGGCATCGTGGCGCCCTTGGCCCCGGAGACAGGTGCTTCAATGGCGTTTTCCTCGGCCAGCGAGTTCCACTCGCCACATGCCTCACAGCGCCCAGCCCACTTGGTGTAAATGGCCCCGCAGCTCTGACAGGCGAATCTCAGCGTGATCTTTCCCATTCATTGTCCATAGAACAAAAATGGAACATTGTCCACGGCCATGTGCCTGGCGGTGATTATTTCTGGCTACCGCTTGAAACATCAGTTGCACATCACGACATCCCGGTTCCACCGTGCCAGAGGCTGGTTCGGCACCGGAGCTTCAGGGAGTGGCAATCGTGTTGTGGGATGGTGTCTTGCTCGCCGCAGGCCTGATGCTGCTGTTTGCCGGAGGTGAAGGGCTGGTTCGCGGCAGCGTTGCCATCGCCGGGCGCCTGCGCATATCAAGAATGATTGTTGGCATGGTGATTGTCGGTTTCGGTACGTCCACGCCCGAGCTTGTGGTTTCGCTTCAGGCCGCATTGGCAAACTCTCCCGAAATCTCCATCGGCAACGTGGTTGGCTCCAATATTGCCAACGTGTTGCTGATCCTGGGCATGTCCGCACTGGTCTATCCCATCCTCAACAGCGACACCTCAATCCGCCGTGAAGCCAGTGTCATGCTGGCCGTATCTGCGGGGTTGGTTGCCCTGCTGCTGACCGGCAGCATAAGCCGGCTGGCAGGTGCGGTAATGCTGGTGCTGCTCGCCGGCTACCTGTTCCTCACCTACAGGATCGAACGCCGCCGGCGCGAGTCTGCCTTCGCCCATGAAGCCGACGAGGTGGCCGATATCCACATGGCGCCGGCAATGGCCGCAGGCGCCGCGCTGGCCGGGCTCGTCATGCTGATGCTGGGCGCGCGCTTTCTGGTCGACGGTGCCACCGGCATCGCGCGTGGCTTTGGGGTCAGCGAAGCTCTGATCGGCCTGACCATTGTTGCGGTCGGTACGTCCTTGCCCGAACTGGCCACGTCACTGATTGCCGCCTGGCGCAAGCATGCCGATGTGGCGCTCGCCAACATCATCGGCAGCAATATTTTCAACGTTCTGGCCATACTCGGCATTACGGCACTCATCACGCCGGTGCCCGTTGCCAGCCGGTTTGCCTGGCTTGATGGACCATTGATGCTCGCCACTGCCGTGGCATTGACGGTCATGCTGTTTCTGGCAAGTCGCTTGGGGCGGTTCACCGGGCTGGCAATGCTCGCAGCCTACGTAGCCTGTGTCTACGTGCAGTCGGTGGCAGCCTGAGGCTCTACAGTTCGTCCGGCGGCGGGTATTTTGTACGGGCAGAGCGGTTGACGGCGATGAGGGCTATCACAACCGCCGCCATCATGACGATAACGGCCACATCGGAACTCTGGAATGCGTGAAGCATGATGTTGGGAACTCCGGCCCACAAGCGGGCTCGCAGTGGATGAGAGCGCTTCGATTGTGGCGGATTCAAGCCGCGGCAAGGCCCGGCCAGAAAGCCTACAGATCAACCTCGATCGGACCTTCCTCGCGGCCATGGATGAACTGGTCGACGTAAGCGTTGTTCGACTGCTCGATCTCGCTGGCCGGTCCGTGCCAGACGATCCTGCCCTTGTAGATCATGGCAATGTCATCGGCGATCTTGCGAGCCGAGGCCATGTCATGGGTGATGGTGATGGTGGTGGCGCCCAGCCGCTTGGTGCAGTCCACGATCAGGTTGTTGATCACGTCACCCATGATTGGGTCGAGGCCGGTTGTCGGTTCGTCGAAGAAGATGATTTCCGGCTCCGGCGCAATGGCGCGGGCAAGCCCGACCCGTTTTCTCATGCCGCCTGACAGCTCTGCCGGATTGGCATCCGCCAGTTCCGGTCCCAGCCCCACCTGGGCCAGCTTGTCGATGGCAATCGTGCGCGCTTCTGCCGCCTTCATCTTGCGCTGGCCCTGCATCAGGCCAAACGCCACGTTGCGCCACACGCTCAGGCTGTCGAACAGGGCAGCCCCCTGGAACAGCATGCCAAAGCGCGCCATCATGGCGTCCTTGTCACTGCCGGTCAGGCCAATGACCTCGTTGCCCGCAACCCGGATCGAGCCTTCCTCGGGACGCAGCAGACCGAGAATGCATTTCAGGGTGACCGACTTGCCCGAGCCCGATCCGCCGATAATGACAAGCGAGCGCCCCTTGCCAACGCCCACGTTCACCCCGCGCAGCACATGCTTCTTGCCGAAGGACTTGTGAACATTGTCGAGAACGATGTGAGGCTCGGCCATGGCAGCGGCCTCAGGTCTTGAACAGCAGCGACGTCAGCACGTAGTTGGCTGCCAGAATGAGGATCGACCCCGACACCACCGCATTGGTGGTGGCCCGGCCCACGCCTTGTGCTCCGCCTTGCGAGTTGAACCCGTGATAGCAACCCATCAACGCAATGATGAAGCCGAACACGGCAGCCTTGATCAAGCCCGAGGTCACATCGGTAAATTCCACGAAGTCCGTGGTGTTCTTGATGTAGGCAGCCGAGTTGAAGCCGAGCGACGTGGTGCCCACGATGTAGCCGCCAAGGATGCCGATGATGTCGGCAATGCCAACCAGGATCGGCATGGTCAGCACCGCCGCCACGATGCGCGGGCCCACCAGGTATTTGTGCGGATTGGTGGACAGCGTGGTCAGGGCATCAATTTGCTCCGTCACCCGCATGGTGCCCAGCTCGGCTGCGATTGCCG